>SDWK01000910.1 GCA_004195335.1 Shewanella sp. | reverse complement strand
TTCGTCGGCAGCGTCAGATGTGTATAAGAGACAGAAACACTATATACGTGTTTTATTGTACAAAAATACCAAATGATACAATTATGTTACGAGCTTGTTGGCCGGATTTCACATTGCATATATGGTACGCCAGTGCAATCTAAGGGGGGAATAATAAAAATAAGCAGGAGACGCTATGTTCAACAAGAAACCATCATGGTTATTGCCCTCAATCGTGGCCAGTGCCGTTGCCTTAAGTATCGCAGGCTGTTCATCGGATGATGACGAGCCGATCGTAGAAGACGAAACCGAGATAGTTGCACCAACACCCGAGCCGGGACCCAGTTTCCCCGAAGGTGCAATCATGATCCCCGATGGGGAAAACCTCACAATACGGATCCAAGAAGCCCTTATCGATGCGCAGAGTAATGATGTCATCGTCTTGCCTAAAGGCAATTTCAAGATAGCTTCGACACTGCTCTTCGACGGTGATGTAGATGGCGATGGTACTCTCGCAAAAAATATCACCATCATGGGATACGGGATGAATGAGACCGTATTAGATTTTTCAGAATCTGTCACTGGTGATGGCATTTTCGTTCAGAACGCCGTCAACGTCATCATTCAAGACCTCTCGGTCAATGAAGCCAAGAATAACGGTATTAAGCTCAAAAATACTAACGGGATCATTCTTCGTCGTCTCGCTACCGTTTGGGAAGGTGAACTCGATGAAGGAAATGGGGCCTATGGTCTCTATCCCGTCGAGTGTGAAAATATCTTAATTGAAGATACTTATGTCCGCGGCAGTGCCGATGCAGGTATCTACGTAGGTCAGTCTCAGTATATTGTCGTACGCCGCAATATCGCTAAAGAGAACGTGGCCGGAATTGAAATTGAAAACTCTAAGTATGCCGACGTATACGATAACGAAGCCATGGGAAATACCGGTGGTATTTTAGTTTTTGATCTGCCCATCAACAACCATAGGTATGGCTCAAGCGTTCGAATTTTTAACAACAAAGTGTACGATAACAACACCAAAAACTTCGCCAACGCCTCGGCTAATCCTGCCGGTGTACATATTGTTCCCCCGGGTACCGGCATGATCATTTTGTCTACCGATGATGTTGAGATCTTCAATAACGAGATCACCAATCACGACACCATGGGGATCGCAATAACGAGTTTCTTCATTGCCGAACCAGACATGGGTTCCTTCGTTGCTAACTACGGTCAACCCGGTCAGCCGATTGAAGATGGTTGGAGACCTACGCCACGTAACATCTATCTTCACGATAACGTCATTACTGACTATGGTAAGAAGCCCAATGGTTATCTTATCGACGATATCATTAAAGCCTATCTCTTCACCCACGGTAAGTTTCCGGGTGTGCTCTATGATGGCTTAGGTGAAATGCTATCAAATAACGGCACTGCCGCTTACTTAGGTCTACAGGAAAACCCATTCGCCGAGGATGGCAGTGATAATGTCTGCTCGAGCGACAATGGTGATGTCTCATTTGGCCGGCTTTACGCTAACAACAACACGGATATGAGTATCGCAGATGTATTATATGAGCCGACTCAAGCCGACATCATGAAGTGTGCCCAAGTGAGCTTACCGGTTCACACAGTAACATTTGGCGATGAGACCTTTGGTTGTGGCGTCGATGATGAAGTCGAAGGCTGTGATGGCGGTAACCTCATCGGCGGCGGTGGCACCATAGGGGAAGGCGAAGGTGGTTTGGTCGGTGATGGTGACTTAGCACTGTGTGAAACCAGTGGTGACAACGTCAATTGGCCTGCACTGTTAGGTGCAAACTGTCCAAATGTGTCTGACTATAATCTGTTTGCCGATGCATCGAATCCAACGGTTGGGGCAAACTCAGGTGGCTTGCCATACGATATGAACACCCAGCTATTTACCGATTACGCCAGTAAATATCGTTTCGTGTTCGTACCCGAAGGCAAGAAGGCTGACTATTCGGCAGAAGAGAGTATGGATTTCCCCGTCGGAACCGTGATCACTAAAACCTTCGCTTTACCCGAAAACACGGATCAGCGCGGAATAGAAAATGAAGATATGGTCGAAATTCGATTATTGATCCGCCGTTCAACGGGTTGGACTGCACTGCCTTACATCTTTACTGCAGATAAATCGGATGCAGTGTTGGCCAAAGCCGGTGCAATTCAGGCTAAACAGGTGACGCATAACGGTGAAACCTTAGACTTTGATTATATTGTTCCAAGCATGAACCAATGTAAACAATGTCATCAGTTTAAAGCCGATGCCGACAGCCCTGCGGTGTTTGTACCTATCGGTCCTAAGGCGCGTCATCTGAATAAAGATTACCTCTATAGTGATGGCTCGATGAACCAGCTACTGAAATGGCAGGCTGCAGGTATTCTCCAGGGAGTACCGGACATCAGTACCATAGATACCATTCCGGCGTTCTCTGACGGAGATGAAGTTAATCTAACGGCAATGACAGATGATCTCTTAATGAAGACAGCAAAGGGCTATCTTGATATCAACTGTGCTCATTGTCACCGCCCTGAAGGTAATGCTTCCAACACAGGGCTCAAGCTCGAGTATTGGAGAGACTACAGTGAAGATGAGGGCTTCTCTCATGGCACCTGTAAATCACCGGTTGCTTATGGTGGTGGCTCACTGAGTTATGATGTTGTCCCTACGGCGCCGGATCGCTCAATCCTTCACTTCAGGATGGACACCATGATCCCGGGTGACCGTATGCCGGAGATTGGCCGAAGCCTGTCTCACGCAGAGGGTGTCGACCTTATCTATGAATGGATAAAACGCCTGCCTATGGCAAGCTGTTCACAATAAGCGTCTCACAGTAGGCTTATCACAGCAAAAAGGCCGGTTCCCCCGGCCTTTTTTATTTCTGACTCTACTCGAACGCTGATTATGCTCTTTTATTGAGCCAGCGTAGCAAGGCTCTTAGTTCTTCATAGGTGAAGTATGCAAAAACTAATCACTCTACTCTTAACCCTCTTTCTCATCTCGGCGTGCGGTGGCTCGGATGCTGGTGCTGACAGTATTGAATCACCCACTGTCGATACACCTTCACTCCCCGATACACCAATAACGCCTGCATCGCTGTGCGAACAGACAACAAGTAGCATCAATTGGGAAGCATTAATGAAGGAAGATTGTGACGACTTGGCCCAGTACGGACTATTTATCGACCCATCGACGCCAAGTTCAGCGCCAGTCACACCCGGTATGCTCTACACCCTGTCGACACAGCTTTTCACCAATTATGCCAGCAAGTACCGATTCATCTTTATTCCCGAGGGAAAGCAGGCCATTTTTCATCCCACCGACACCTTTCAATTTCCGATAGGGACAATATTAACCAAAACCTTTTCGATGCCTTTCGATACTCAAGTCACCAACCCGGAAAATGAAGTACTCATCGAAACTCGTCTTTTGATCCATCGAGAGTTGGGGTGGACCAGCCTCCCCTATCTTTGGAAAAACGGTGAAGCCAAGCTGGTTCAGGCGGGTGCCAACATACCTCATACATTAAACCATCAAGGAGAGGTCGAACGCTTCGATTATCACGTGCCGAGCCGAGCCGAGTGTAAAATATGTCACCAAATCAATAAAGGTGGCAGCAGTACCATCAGTCCGATTGGTCTTAAGGCCCACTTGTTGAACCATGATATTGAGTTTAATGGCGAGACAGTCAACCAATTACAGATGTGGAAGAGTCAATCACAACTAATCGGCTTACCCGAACTGAATGAGGTAGCCCACGCTCCGGCACTAACAGATACCAGTGAAAGTCTGACCCAGAGAGCGAAAGGATATATCGATATAAACTGTGCCCATTGTCACCGAGCCGAGGGTTTTGCGAGCATTTCCGGGCTAAGACTCGGTTTTCATATTGATCATACAAGCTATCAATATGGGATCTGTAAACAGCCCCCCGGTTGGGATGGAGGCGCTAAAGGCTTATCTTACGACATCGTCCCCGGAGATGGAGACCATTCGATTTTACTCTACAGACAAGAATTGAACTCCGCAAAAGACAGAATGCCTCCCATAGGTCGAAGTTTGGTTCACACGGAAGCGATTGAACTGATTAAACAGTGGATAGATTCACTGTCCCCCACCATAGGCAATTGCCAGGCGTAATTTAGACTGCTCTTGAAAAGGGATTGTCGACAGGCGCGTAAACATGAAACTAAGGCTATGGTCCTCCCATAGCCGCAGTGAACCACTTTTAGCTAGCCAGTTAGCTTCTCATTTAAACGCAAGAAATGCCCGGGAGGATGGCCGAGCCAATGTTTAAAACTCTGCCTGAAGTGACTCACATCGCCGAAGCCCATGATCTCAGAGATATCTTCAATACTCTTCTCTTCGGATAAAATCAAAGCGATAGCAGCTTGGCATCGAACCTGATCGACTAACTTTTGATAACTCGTTCCAGCCTGTGAAATCTTTCGTCTCAGTGTCCTGTCGCTGATATTTTGATGAATCGCCATCTGCTCCATGTTCGGACAATCAGGAAAGGATTGCCTTAAAAATTCGAGCAGAGATTCAATATAGGATGTTTGTTTTACCGATTCCTTATTAATCATGCGCTCGTTAAATTTATAGGTAACGGGAAGAGACAGATAACGGTGATCGATTGTCCATTCATTAAATTCAGCGCCAAATTTAATCTCGGCCCCCGTGACTGAGGAGAGATAATCTGCATTACGCGTTTCTTCAGCCAGAGTAATGCTATCGAATAAAATAGGCTGTCCCGCAAGCCCACTTCCCACAGTAACTAAACCACAGACACTATGCTGGAACTGACATGAATAGCGCTTGGGGTCAATTTTACCGGTATTTAACCAACGGATCCTGAGCTTCCCTCCCTCATTGCTGACCAAAGTATCGGTAAAGCTCCCCACTCGTTCGGGATGAGAGACAACAAACTGCAGACACTCGCCAATGGTTTTACACTCGGTAAAAAAACTCAGTAAAAAATCCAAATCAGCGACTGAATACTGACAACCCACTTTGGCTCCGATTTCGGCATCCTGAGTATATTGCTGCAGGAACTCCATCGCAAAATCTGCTTGCCAAACATAGATAAGTTGCAGGTGTTCCAGCTCTTTTATGCCCACACCAATCTGTGAGCACAGTGTCTGAGCCACCTCCTCGCCTTGATGCTCTTGCAGGTATCGGAGCAAGTTCCGTAATTGATAGGCCGGGTAAGATTGATCCCCTACCTGCATATTTGGCTTATAACTTTGCGCGAACTTCATTAAGCATCTTCTTTATTATCGTTAGCTATTTTGTATAAGAAATATCTCAAAATTAACAGCATTTTTTCACTATTTGGACGATACAGGCAC
>SDWK01000663.1 GCA_004195335.1 Shewanella sp. | reverse complement strand
CCCTCGTTAAATAGCTCGCTATTCGCCTCGGATGATCGAAAAATCTGCCTCAAATCGTATTTCCCTCGCTACGATCGGCTAAGCCCGACAGCCTCCTGCCGGGCCCACAGCGTCCATTGATAAAGATTCAGATGACGCTCAGACACAGATCAAAGTCGCTCGCAGATCAGTCCTGTGACAAGCCGCAAACCATACTGATTGCAGCTTTTTTGAATCAGATCGTCGCAATCGAATTCGAGTCATGTCGTTACCGATTGGCACCACTGCCCCAGGCTTGCCTGAATACCACGGAGTATAGAAAATGAGCGAAGTTGAAGCACCCGTACGCGCACGGGGTAGCCGCCGAGGCCGTGCAGGCCGCCGGGCAGGTGAACAGTCCACGACAGTCAGCGCCCCTTACATCACGCGCAACATCCCCTACTACGAAGTGCTGGACGAGGAAGGCCTGAGCCTAACACCGTCTTTGTTCCGGCTTACGGCTGCCCCTTTGTCTACGACATGGATAAAGGCCGACGCTACGCCACCATCGAAGATTTCCAGAACTTTGTAAAGCTGGCTTATATGTCGCCCAGCCTGCACCATTCCGGTGGCACCATCTGCGAGCCGGTAGACCTGCCGGTCAACAAACGTCACTTTGACATGCTCTACACCCACATGAAGTACTCCGACAAAGCCTTTATGGGGTCCGTGACCGCGCCAGAACGCGCTGAAGATACGGTTGAGATGTGTAAGATTCTGTTTGGTGACAACTACATCGACCCCGAAACCGGCAAACCCAAGACCATCGTGACCAGCCTGATCAATGCTAACTCGCCGATGACCTTCGATGACACCATGCTCGGGGCGGCTAAAGTTTACGCCCGTAACAACCAGGCCTGTGTCGTGACTCCGTTCATTCTGGCTGGCGCAATGTCACCCGTGACCGTCGCGGGCACGGCAGCCCAGTCCCTGGCAGAAACGATGGCAGGCATGGCTTTCGTGCAACTAGTCAATCCCGGAGCCCCCGTCGTTATGGGCAGTTTTGCCAGCTCCATTTCGATGCAGTCTGGCGCACCGACCTTCGGCACCCCCGAACCGGCACTGGTGCTGTATATCATGGCCGCTCTGGCTCGACGCTTAGGCGTACCATTCCGCTCGGGCGGAGGCTTCTGCGCCGCCAAGGTCCCGGATGCTCAGGCCGCCGGTGAGGCAGTCAGCACGCTGATTCCAACGGCTCTTGCTGGTGTTAATTTTGCACTGCATACTGCCGGCTGGCAGGAAGGCGGACTGGTGATGGGGTACGAGAAGTTTGTTATGGATGCCGACAATGCCGGCATGATGGAAACCCTGCTCAAAGGCGTCGACTTGTCGGAGAACGGCCAAGCGCTGGATGCGATCCGCGAGGTCGGACCCGGTAACCACTTCCTTGGTTGTGCCCATACCCAGGCCAACTTCAAGACCGCGTTCTACCGTTCACCGCTGGCCGACAACAACAGCTTCGAACAATGGGAATCCGAAGGCAGCAAGACCCAGGAACAGCGCGCCAACGCACTCTGGAAAAAAATGCTGGCCGACTACGAGGCGCCCGAGCTGGATCCGGCCATCGATGCCGCCTTGCTCGATTACATGGAGCGTCGCAAAGCGGCCTTCCCGGATTCCAACACCTAACTAAACGCACCAAAACAGTAACAAAACAACGCCGCGAAGTTTTTACCCGATTCGCGGCGTCGCTGCTTCCTGCGATTACTCTGTGGGAAATTTTCGTCTAAGATATCACTGTTGCATCAGGAATCGGTTCCTTCAGAATTTGCTCTGTACCCGAAGCCAAGTCGCGCTCGGTGCAAGACCTGCAAGGTGGCCACGCATCACGGAAGATGACAGGTATTTGTTATAGCGTCAGCGCCGCTTCGAAACAAGAAAAAACACCGAAGCCCTCCATGGTCTGTTCCACTGATAATGATAAAGAGAAAAAGATGACTCTTGAGAAGCAGCAACAAAAAACCATTCGCTATGGCTTCTTACTCTTACCCAAATATTCGATGATCGCGGTCAGTTCCGCCATCGAGCCGCTCAGAATGGCAAATCGGCTGTCGCAGGATGAGTTATACGATTGGCCAGTCATCACTATGGATGGCAGCCCGGTCCCGGCCAGCAACCAACTGCAGATCGCCCCCGACTACAGCATCGATGAGATGCCGCAGCTGGATATTCTGTTTGTCTGCTCCGGGGTGGAGGTAGCGGGGGTTTTTACAAAAAAACTGCAAAAACACCTGTTCAAATTGGATCGCCAGGGGGTCCCTCTGGGAGGTCTGTGCACCGGCTCTTACCTGCTCGCCAAGTCCGGCCTGCTGGACGGCTATCGCTGCACCGTCCACTGGGAAAACATGGAAAGTATGCGCGAAGAGTACCCCCAGGCCCTGTTGTGCGATGAACTCTACACAGTCGATCGTGACCGCTATACCTGCGCCGGGGGCAGCGCACCTCTGGACATGATGTTAAAACTGATTACCGCTACCAACGGCGGTAAACTCTCTGCCAACATCTCTGAACAGTTCATGTGTGATCGCATGCGTGGTCGTAACGACCGTCAGCGTACCGCGCTGCAGACACACCTGGGGCTCAGCCAACCGAAACTGATCGAAACGGTCACGCTGATGGAGGCCAACATCGAAGAGCCGATGAGCCTCGATGAACTGTCCCATTATGCAGGTGTCTCTCGCCGCCAGCTGGAACGACTATTCCAGAAATACCTACACTGCGTACCCACCCGCTACTATATGGAGCTACGTCTCAACTGCGCACGTCGACTGCTGTTGCAAACTGACAAGACCGTCGTCGATGTCTCCCTGGCCTGTGGTTTCGTCTCCGCCCCCCACTTCAGCAAGTGTTACCGTGACCTATTCGGTATCCCGCCGAGAGACGAGAGACGGCCGAAACATCATAGTGAACCGGCACCCAAAATAGGCACCCAGAGGATCTTTGTGCCCCCCTCTGGGAACCCTTTAGTCTGAAAACACACTGCGTTGAAACCGCTTTTATAAAAACCAATCAAACCAGAACTATGGAATATCGATTACCCGGAGCGTATCGCAACGCTGTGTCAGCAATTTATTGATGCCGGTTCAGATATCCTACTGACCAACAGCTTTGGTGGAACCCGCTACCGCCTAAAACTGCACAGCGCAGAAGTTCGTGTTCACGAGCTGAACCATGCGGCGGCACAAATCGTTAGACAACGCGCCGATGCCTGCGAGCGTGATATTGTGGTTGCAGGCTCGATGGGGCCTACCGGTGAAATTTTCGAGCCAGCGGGCACGTTAACCTATGATGACGCTTTTGCGGCATTTAAAGAGCAGGCCGAAGCCTTAAAAGCGGGTGGCGTTGATGTGCTTTGGATAGAGACACTTTCCGACAGCAAGGAAGCCAAGGTCGCCTACGAGGCGGCAGCCACGACTGGCCTGCCGGTAATTTACTCCATGAGCATCGATACCAATGGTCGAACGATGATGGGTGTAACGCCGGCCGAGCTGGTGCAACTAGGAACTGAGTTGCAGACTGCGCCAGATGCCTGCGGCACCAATTGCGGTATTGGTGCATCGGAGGTGGTTGCGGCGATCATCAATATGAAAACCGCCGCCGAGCAGCACCAACTTAAGCCGGTCCTGGTTGCCAAGGCTAACTGCGGGATTCCCGAATATGTCGACGGTAAGATCGTCTACAGTGGCACACCGGAGCTAATGGCTCAATATGCGCGGATGGCGGCGGATGCAGGTGCACGCATCATCGGCGGCTGTTGCGGTACCACGCCTGCACATATCGCAGCCATGGCTAAGTCACTAAACGGCTACCAGGCTGGAAGCAAACCCAGCCTGGAAACGCTCGAACGGGTATTAGGCAAGGTCAGCACGGGGGCAAAAGCCCAGCTTGGCGGCGACTTGAGCATCGCCGGAGGGGCGTTGAACGGCGGCACGGTGCGTCGTGGTACAAGACGAGGATCAAGAAAAGCGCAGTCCGCTAACTGACCCTTCACCCTTCTGCATTTTGCTTTAATCCATGTGGTAAGTAAGGCTGACGCCGGTCATATATGAATCGACCTCATTGATTTTAGTGTCACCTATTTCAGTGAAGTTAACATTATATTTTTTTCGATATAGAGATGCGCTCATCTTTTTATTGATTTTAAGTGTCAGCCCTAAGGATAGATAGGTGTCGATGGCACTGTCGTTATCATCAACCTCGTGATGGTTCATAAAGTCCTCAAAGTCTTCAATCAGCACATCTCCTAGATCTACACCAAACTCAAAAAATGGCGAGATCCTATAAGTAGAAGCGAACTTCACAAAGCCGTAAAAAGGATAAATGTTATTTCTGCCAGCATGTGCAAGGTTTTTATCAGATGCGATACTGTTTGCGCTAAACCCGAGTGAAACCAAGAATGTCTTGGGCTCGCCGATATCAAATAGGATGGATACGCCGCCTGCACTGTCTGCACTGTCTGCATTGTCGGACTCATGATTCAGTCTGACGGAGATGGTTTCTTCGCCATAAGCATTCCAGCTCATTGAAAGGGTAAGTATTAAGGGGATATATAGTTTCATGTTCTCGCGTTATATATTTTGGTTAAGTATGGGAAGTGAAAACTGCTGGGTTTATTGTACGGTAAATATGTGCCCAGCATTATCTTTCCACGGTAGAATGCCGACCAGAATCCAAACAAAATAATCTAACAAACCTTTATCCGCAGCTTCAGCAATATCATCTTTTCTTTGTCTGGGACAAGTCCAAAGAAGTCTCCGGTATCCTTTAATTTTTTAATACCAAAATCTGCATATGAATTTCAATACTGCTTCCTAAGAATGACTCAATAATTTCACAATATTTAATAATATATTTTTATTTTCTTGAGCCCAAACAGACCATCCGAGAATATATTTACTGATGATCTTGTGGCATTACATTTCTCCCGATGGATTACGGACTTTCCGATTTCCCATGAACCAAGATCAATAAAAGATCCTAATTTATCCGACAGCCTTAAATCAGTTTTAATCACATATTATGGTGCAACAGTCCAGCTTGGCGGCGACTTGAGCATCGCCTGAGGGGCGTTGAACGGCGGCACGGTGCGTCCTGGTACAAGAAGAAGATCAAGAAAAGCGCAGTCCGCAGACTGACCCTGCAACCGTTTGTTAAATGACGTGGACATAAAACAATGTACCTAAGCCAACAGTAATGGCCGATATAAAACCACCATCGATAATTGATTTCGATAAAGACGCCTTTTCCTTACCGATTGGAACGACTCCGGCAAAGACGAGCAACAAACCTAGGCATAAAAATACCGGAGATAGATAAACAGTCACTGCCCAAAATATGGACCAGAGTAGGAAAATAGAAACATGCTTTAGCCTGCTGATCCTTGGGATGTTCGCGTTCTCTTTTTCGTAGTTAGCTCTCGATCGTCTCGCGATGTAGAACAATGCGACACCTCCAAGAGCAACTAGTAGCAATGTCAGTAGTGTATCCATGTGAGTCATTTAACGCCCTGCTAAACAGTGGAGCAAGTCGAACCGATTTGAGCAATTAGTGGGTAGCACCTGTTACAGGAGCATTTTCAACATTAAGCCTTGCTTCACAGCCAAACACAAATTCGCCATCTTTCACACGAACCCAGTGGTTACCAACGCCCCGTGGATCAGAACCAAACTTGGTCTTTTTCCTTTTTATAAGACGCTTCATTTCTACTCGAATTACCTTAGGTGCAGATTGCAAAGAAGATAAGAGTTGAGCCTCAAACCTATTGCCACTCTCCCAGCCATCCATTACTACAGCATTCCAAGCCGTTATGACAATTGTGATAACATTCTCAAACTCTTCTTTAGTGTGATCCGAAGGCAGCGCCAATATCGAAGATTTACCGAATTCTAATATTGTTTGCGATATTTTTGTATTTGGAATCATTAATTCACCGAACACCTATTTAACGACAAAAGAACAGCTAATGCCGCAGTAACAAGACAGAAAAGCGCGCAACGTTTTGGAGTTCCGATTCAGCTTGCTGGCGGCAGTTGATTGCTTGTTAAGTGTGTTTGTGTGTAGCACTTGCCAGCACAATTCCTGACGCAATGAAGGCGGTACCAAAAATCTTTCCAAGCGTCCCAGAAAACTTGTTAAACATTCGACTTTTAGTGTGTTCCATGGCTACTGCGTAACCAGCAAGACACGCAAAAGATAGAAACGTGAAAGTTCCTACAAGCAAGCCAAACTGAGCCAATAGGCTACCTTCGTGATCGATAAACTGCGGGAATAGCGCCGTTGTGAAAGCGATCACTTTCGGATTACTTAGGGCAACGGCAAGACCCTGAAGATAAGCTTTGTTTCGGCGTTTCTGCGGTAGACCCGCTTCGTGTTTATTTGGCAGCGTAATAAAGCCATTGCGCCAAATCTTGATGCCTAGATAGATAAGGTAAGCCGCGCCGACGACTTTAACCAGACCAAACACCATTGCCGAGCTTAAGATGATTGTGCTCAGACCTAGCACCGATAGGGCCGACATGACGAACAAACCAGAGATATTGCCAAGGATCGTGAAAACAGCGTATTTCCAGCCGTAAGTGGCACTATGCGAGGTTACCAACAAAACGGCAGGGCCAGGGGTAATTGTTGCAATGAACGCAATTGAGGCAAATAAAAACCAGCTTTGAAATTCCATATGTTTAACCTATTTATGCATACGAGGCTGTCGGATTATAACTTTGGCCAACAACATCCCATTCATCTGACACGCTCATCCCTGTTATTTAACATTCACGCCTGATAATCCAATTTTTTAGTCGGTCATCAGGCCACTGCAACTTGCTAACTATTTCGCTGATCAGAACCGAAAGGGGCAGACTCGATTGATTTTATGAGAAAGTATTTTTTAGACTGCATTTCAATCGAGCCTGACCCCATTTGTTTCTCAAAAGTGTGGGCGTCAATTGTCTGGATGGACAAGAGACAAGTCGTGTTATATCAATGCGCGACATTTGCCATGCCACCATTAATAAGCTAGGTTTAATATACCATCAGACAAGGAGTGTCGCTATGAAACTTTCAGACCTATGCCCGGACTGCCGATCTCTACTCTCATCACAGCGCAGAGCTAAACATGAGCGGTTGATCGAAAAAAGCCACATGATGAATTTTACGATCTATCAGTGTGCACACTGCAAAGCACTCTTAGAGCAATCCGAAACACCCAGCAGCTGGCAGCTGTTACCGATCCCTCTGATCATACACCAGTTTTTGGGACTGAATATCACTGGATTATTGAAATGGGGGGGGCAAAAGGAAAGACAGACACCTTCATGCTTTCAAGGCAGGCCAGCTCGCTAACTGTTTCAATCGAGTCTGACCCGAATGTTTTTTTGGTTTTTGACCCCATTGGTTTGACAGAAAATTACTCGACTTGTCCTTTGCTTGTGGATTCTTTTGAAAATCCGCAGTAAACGGTCACTTCTCTTTTGCATTTCCCATAAGAGGAACAATTACATGCGGAATGCATGACGCCCACAGGAATTGATGGTTTTATCTGTCTTCCTGTTAGCCTTCCTTTTGTGTTTTTATCTATTGCAAGAGAAATACAGTGACTTCCATAAAAGCTAAGAGACTTATTGTTCGTTTTACAAGCAATATCATTTGTACGCCCAAGCCCCTGCGAAGAAAATCTCACTACGTACTGTGAAGTTGCTCCCTTGGAAGCTGCGCTGCAGTTACTTGAGTTTGTGCATTTTAGACTTTTGGATGTTCTTGTATCACCTTTTCTTGCTGTTTTAGTGTCACTACTTGACGAGGTTTTAGTATATGTTGCCCGGCTTTTCCTATCTTTTGATTGCTCATAGGTGTTGACAGATGAATTAATTACTTTTTCAAATGTATTTACCCACGTATTGCTATCATCGATAACGGGTTCTGGATTCCGTCTTCTATATTCTGCTTGTCTCTCTATCTCAAGTTCTCTCTCTTTCTGCCGCTCATTAAACACTTGTGACCTGCGTTTGCTAAATGCAAACATTTTTTCATCTTGTTCCTTGCGCTGTTTAAAGTAGTTGGGATATCTACGCGTAAATTGAGATGCATATTCATCTATCACTCTTGCTTTATCGCTTTTTCCGTAGCGAACGGCATAACGTGCTGCTGTATAAAATGGTGTATCCTTGTTTTCTATATCCATGACATCAGCACCATAAAAAATTAACAGCTTGATTATACCATATCCAATATCGTCACTCTCGCCTGAGCGAATAGCCACTTGAAGTGGAGTATCATGTCTATAATTTGGCAAGCAATTTTTATTGCTTTCTAGTGATGCACCCGCCTTTATTAAAAGGTCAACCGCAGCAAAATCATTATTCGAAATAGAATAATTAAGTG
>SDWK01000655.1 GCA_004195335.1 Shewanella sp. | reverse complement strand
TGCTTGCAAATACGGTAAGGTTAAACTTAATTCTTGCGGTGCAGTTGTAGATAGCTTTAGCATCAACTTTGATTCTCTGGGAGGGTTGACATGGAACTGCACTGGAACTGGGTGGGTTACGCCGCTCCCATCGTGGTGGCATCTCTCTGACCATGGTTGATATCAAGAAACTGCGCTGGTTAACGCCTTTATCGTGATCGTCGATGCCTGCTATCTGGTGAAGGTCTACCGCCATGAAGCTGAGGAGGCTAGTTAGGCCCTTAAGTCCTCTCTCTCTCTCGCTTAAAGGTGGCTGGGGTGAGGCCGGTCAGCCGTTTGAAATACTTATTGAAGTGGGTAATGTCCTCGAAACCTAGGTCATCGGCTGTTTGTTGTATCGGCAGACCGTCCAGCGCCAGCTTGCGTTTGATCTCAATAATGATCCTGAAGTCGATCAATTGCTTAGCTGTGTGGCCGCAGCAGGATTTGCATAGCTGGTTCAGGTTTTTGTAGCTGGTGTGCATCCACTGAGAATATTGAGTGGCTTCCCTGGTCTCGAAGAAGTGTTGCTCCACCAAGGTGATAAACAGGTCGTAGCGCTCTTTCTGCTGCTTGCTCAGGTGGCTGAGGTGACTCTTCCTTTGTCGGCCCAGTTTGATTAGCAGAGCGGAGACCAGCAACTGCAGCACCACATCATCATCTCCTTCGTGCTGGGCCTTTTTCACCTCCGCTAACAGCACCTTGCAGCTGTCATTGAGATCCTCTGGTAGCGTCGTCAGAACTGGTGATGTCGCCATGAGCTGGTGAACCGGCACGAAGTAGGAGGTGCGGATATTGGCAGCGCTGTTGGAGAAGAACTCTGTGGTAATGTTGATCATCGTGCCTTGGGGGCGGTCCTCGGGATCGAAGGCGTGCACCTGATTGTGGTTGACGAAGATGACACTGCCCGACTGGTAGGGATAGCGTTTGAAATCGATCAGGTGCTGTCCCTGTCCCTTGGTGATGAAGAGGAAACAGAAATTACTCATCCTGTGGGGATGGTAGGGATCGAAGTCGTTGCTGCTGAGCCTTGTGCGGAAGCGCTCAAGATCGACTATTTCGATGCCTAACTCCTCCTGGGAGCTAGCTCGGTAGTGGATGTTGGGAATAGAATCGCGGTTGTTCATGCGGCCTCCTAAAGGCAGGATAACATCTCTTTGGATGAGTGTCTGCCTGTGAGTGTGGTGGCTGGTTGGCCAGCGGCAAGTCGCCGCTGGCCAAAGGGTGTTACTGGTGGATCTTCCCTATCCGGCTGGCCCGCATGTCATAGTCATCCGCATGACAGCCTGAGCAGCTGTCGTAGGCACGCAGCCAAGGTTTGATATAATCACCGTCTGCAGAGAAGTGTCTTGGGTCATCCTTTGCTCCCTCAAGATCGATCTTGAGCAAGTGAGATGAACTCGGCATATGACAATCGGTGCACTTGGCGATGAACTCGTGAGCGGCAGCAGCGATGTCGCTACCAGGGACGTCGGCAAACTCCTTGTCATGACAATCGGTACATTCGCGCACCATGGCGTCTTCATGACCAGGTTTGTCCTGATTGAATTCAGAGCGGTGAGGATTATGACAAGTTGAACAGGTGAAATCCTTCTTCTTACCCATGGCCTCGCCTGTGTCCGGATCAATACCTATAAGGGTTGCACCTGCATGGCGACCACCACGGCCACCCAGGCGCCCGTCAGGGCCAAAGTCGCCCATTACATGTATGCGCGCATTCAGGGTTACGCCACCAAACTCTTGCTCGAAAGGAGACTGATAGTCCGGGTAACGTCTGACGGCATCATCTGTGGTATGACACTCCTGGCACTTAGCAGGCTTACCGTACCCCATATCGTCGGCAGTATAATCTCCGGGAACACGTGCATCGGCTAACTTAACAATGTTATGTTTTGACGGACCCTTAACGTGTTCACTACCGGCGCCATGACAACTCTCACACTGGACTCCGGCCATAGCAAAGGTGCCGCCCATTCCCGGCATATCATCTTGCCTGTTCAGGTTTCGGTTATCGCCGGCACCTTCGGTGTAATCCTGCCAACCTGTTGTATGACATCTGCCGCAGTAATCATATCCATGTGAATCCGGTGCGTCGTTGGCTGCAAAGGGGAACATATATTTCACCTGTTCTCCCTTAGACGCAGGAACCGTAGATGCCTTATTGCCGGTCAGGATGTAACCATTTTTGTCGATATAATTGGCAAAGCTTTTGTAGCCACCGATGACGTAGCCGATATCCTCCCAGCCGGCAGGGTTGCCCAGGGAGTTATTTACATCCATCAGCTCAATCGCGCCGGAGAGGGAGGTGAAGGGATAGAGTGGTTCCTCTCCATTAACAACCTTAGTCAGCTTAAAGTTGTGGCCGGACTCTAAAAAGGTTTTCTTATCCGTATGACAAGAGATACAGGTATTGGAACCGACATAGGCCAGTGCAACTTCGCCTGATAGCACCACGACAGTAACAACCGACTCTGCCTCGCCACCTTTACCATCTGAGATGGTGTAATTGAGCATTGTGGCACCGATTTTATCTGACACGAACAAGATTTTATTATCTTTAATCAATGCCGTTCCTGCGCCTGATGTCACGGTCACGGTTTCGATAGTCAATGGGTCACCATCGGGATCGGTATCGTTGGCCAAGGCGTCTATCAGGATACTGCTACCGATAGTGGTTTCAGCACTGCTTGGATTAGCAATCGGTGGATTATTATCTTCCGGTGGTGGGAGTGGATCGTCGTTATCGCTACCACATGCACTCAGAAGACTGAGAAGCATGGCTGCGGTGAGCATCTTGAGGGGGACACTGGGCCCGTAAAGTTTCTTCATCATCATTTCCCTGTAATAGTTGACACAGTTGGCCCATAGGCGTGGGATTTAGCCCGGAGCGCATTAAGTTGTGCACCTGTTAAAATAATGCTGAAGCTCAAGTCAAAGTAGGTCAGTAAGGGTCTGAAAGTTGCCGATTCAGTACCGGATGGGAAGAGTGTGATCCAGGCGGTCACTGGGCCGTGATAAGGGGCAAGCTTGCCCCTTCCTATAGCTAATAGGTCGGGGACAAAGTTCAGAAGTTTTTTGGGGGGGGGCGAAGCCATGGAATGACATATATTTCATGGGTTATATGGACTGCACGAAAATATCCCTTCATTAAAGCATCAACAAGTTTCTCCCCCCAAAACTTGCTAGCAAACCGCTCTATTTTAGCTCGTAACTTAGCTACATCTCGCAACTGTTGAAAATCACAATCTGCCAGACTATGGGGACATTTTATGTCAGAGTATGGTTACATGGTTTAACTAAGTGATTGTTCTTTGATGTGAGCCTATGTCAGGCTTTGGTCCTGGCGAGAGTTGAGATAATTTAAGCAGGTAAAGCTGAGGATCCCCAGAGCATCGGCGGTCAGGTCCATCAGATCAAATGTTCTGCTGGGGATGAATCTTTGGCTAATCTCCTCCGTAAGAACGAAAATAGTAACGGCCGCGGTACCATAGTTAATACGGAATCGTCCTATTGGAAACGACTTACAGTGAGAGGCGAGGTTAATTAAAAAAGTCAGTATACCAAAAAGGCAAAAGTGCCCCAGTTTGTCACCGTAGGGAAGCACTCTTATCAGATCGAAGAACACACTACTGCCGCCGGTATTTGCCAGATAGATCATCCACAAAATAAAGACAAAAAAGCCTAGCACCAAACCAATAGCCAATTTATTCATTACTTTACTTAGCCTTATATCTATCACCGTCACTATGCCGAATTATAGCGAATTCTCTGCTCGAGTACCGTTAATGAAAATTAACCATATTTCCCATTCAAATGGCTAGCCACCCTTCGGAGAAGTGTTCCTGCACTCCCAGCTCAAACCATTACAATACACATATATTTTGTCTGTGTTTAACCGCGGATATTTAGCCTAATATTGAGGCAAGCAAGATCCAATACAGACTGAGGAGCGAAATATGATAGAACAAGGACAAACACTACCAGCGGGTCTCATGTTAGGTGAGCTAACTAAAGATGGCATGGTCACCCATAATGTGGCCGAACTATTTGCCGGCAAGAAGGTGGTGCTATTTGCTGTACCGGGGGCATTTACACCAACCTGCTCCGAATCTCATCTGCCAGGTTTTGTGGTGTTGGCCGATCAATTTCAGAGCAAAGGCGTCGATATTATTGCCTGTGTATCGGTTAATGATGCCTTCGTAATGAAAGCTTGGGGGGTAAGTCAAAATGCATCCGAATTGATGATGTTAGCCGATGGTGATGCCAGTTTCACCCAAGTGTTGGGTCTGGAGATGGATACGGCGGGGTTCGGTGGCGTGCGCTCGCAACGTTATGCCATGGTGTTAGAAGATGGCGTGGTCACACAGCTTAATGTAGAAGCGCCTAAATCCTTTGAAGTGAGTAAGGCCGAAGTGATTTTGGCTACCCTATAAGCTCTGTGACATTAAATTATGATATTTTGAACGCTTCGCTATGGCGCTTTTGTCATTGAACTTTTTGATATAAAAATCGTTATCGTAGAGTGTAAAAAAAGGAGCCTTATGGCTCCTTTTTATGACGGGTGAGCACGTTCTTTAGAAGTAGTGCACGTATTCTGCATGCACGCGGTATAGGACGTCATCGAAACCAATTAAATCCTGCTCAGAGTCACGGTGAATATATTCAGTAGCAAAGTGCAATAGGTTATCTTTATTGGCGAGTGGTATCACGACACCAAAATTAATCTTGTTGAAGGTATAGGATTTATTATCTTCATATTTCCACAAGCCATCGTAACGGCTGTAGTTTAGTGATAATTGCACTCCGGTATGGGTAAAGGTATAGCTGTTCTTCAGTTCAAAGTAGTAACCAAAACCGCGTCGGTTGAGCTCTTCCTCACTAATTCCCATCGACTCTCTTGGCCAGTCATCATCTTTCTCCTCTTCACTAAAGGCTAAACCTAAGGTTAACCCTAAGTCGTAATGATGAGTGTCGCCAAAACGTTTGTTAAGTGCTAAACCTCCAACGGCAAGCTGCTCATATTCTTCGAGTTGCTGACTATTGTAATGGCCTGCGTAATGACCGAAAACGCTGAGAGTATAATCGGCATCGTTATTGATGGTCATAAAAGGGCGCTGGTAATGTAGCTTAAAATCCATCGAGTCTCGATATCTGTCTTCATCGTACTTCTCTGAATCTTTCTCGTAATAATAGGTGCCACGTACTCGGAAATAATTTTTATTGAGTTTGTAAGTTTGATCGTATTTAAGATCATCCCAAATTACGGATACGCCAACACCTTTCGATAACGAGCTATCTGGTGAGTCTTCGTAGGCTTCCATACCTGAAATAATAGATAGGGCCAGCGGGGAGCTGA
>SDWK01000649.1 GCA_004195335.1 Shewanella sp. | reverse complement strand
TTAAAAGTTACAATTTCAATGTAAATAAAGCAAATAATAACTGTAAGCAGATTAGTGCGCGCTTACTATACACTAACTCCCGGCTATCTATAAAAGCTATCTCGGTGATTAAATCACAATAATTGTGGTGGGTCACATTCCAGCCCAATCTGGGCAAATTAACTTATGAGCTCTGCGAGCCCCTCGTTCGACTCGTTTGAACCACTCACTTGGTCCAATTCTTTAACTCAATGCCTTAACCCCGCGGATGGTGCTCAGCGTGCAACTGGCTCAACCGTGCTTTCGCGACATGGGTATATATCTGTGTTGTCGACAGATCGCTATGTCCAAGCAATAACTGTACGACACGCAAGTCTGCACCATGATTGAGCAGGTGTGTGGCGAATGCATGTCTTAAGGTGTGAGGAGACAGCTCGGTAGAGACGCCGGAGCGCAGGGCATAGAGTTTAATTCGATGCCAGAATGTTTGCCTCGTCATCATCACCCCGCGTTTTGAGGGAAAAAGCACATCGCTTTGTTTGTGTTTTAACAGCTCGGACCTCGCCCCCTGAAGGTAATACTCGATGCTATCGACTGCAAGCTCACCCATTGGCACTAAACGCTCTTTGCCCCCCTTACCTATCACCCGAACTAAACCCTGACGCAGGCTCAGTTGCTCCATTGTCAGACTCACGAGTTCAGTAACCCGCAATCCGGTAGCATAAAGCAACTCTAACATTGCCTTATCACGACACTCTATCGAGTCTTCCACATCGGGCTCAGAGAGTAATCTATCGACATCGGACTCGCTGAGTGATCCCGGAAGCTTACGGGTGATCTTCGGCGATTTGATCTGCGCAATAGGATTAATCTCAATCATCTTGCGGATAACTAAAAAACCATAGAAGCGTCTGAGACTACTGACTAACCTGGCACTACTGGTACGGGCAAAGCCCTGCTCGAAACGAATATCCAGATAACCCCGAATCCCCGCTTGAGAAACCTCGATCAACTGTTGACCGGAGCGTTGAATATAGCGGTCGAAATGAGTAAGGTCGGTACGGTAGGCGGCCAGCGTGTTATCGCTCAGGCCTCGGCTCGACCACAAGTCATCGAGAAAGATATCGATCAGGGCATCGGGGCAATAGGGTTCTTCTTTGAACTCGGCCAATCTGTTTCCTTAATGATTTAGTGTACTTGAAAGGAATTTTAATAAAAAAGGCGTAGCTGAAAACAGCGACGCCTTATTATATGTCAGCCTATGAACAAATTGAAATCAGTTCAACAGCGGCTCAGACTTTGGCTTTTTAACGAATAAACAGGCCAGAATAGTCAAAGCCGTTGGTAGTAACCAAGCCATGCCTTCATTATGAAGCGGCATAAAATCGACTATCGTGATATTGATACCCGCAGCTTTCAAGCCATCGATCACACCAAAAAATAGCGCCACACTCAACACGATACGATGAGAAAACTCAGGCAAAGGGAACTTCTCGGTCAGGAAGGTGACGGCAACCAAAGCGATAGCCACCGGGTAGATCGTATAGAGCACAGGAACACTAATACTGATCAGCTGTGACAAACCGACATTGGCAACGGTGCCACATATGACACTGATGATAACCACAAATTTACGATATGAAATACTCGAAAATAACTCATTAAAGAACTCGGCACAGGCAGTAACCAGACCAATAACCGTCGTCAGACAGGCCAGTGTTACCACAGCGGCCAAGAGTATCTGCCCTAGGCTTCCAAATTCATGATTCACATAGTTCGTTAAAATCACACCACCATTATCGGCACCAACGGCAATATCACCCGCTGTCGCACCAAGATAGAAGAGTGAGATATAGACGAATGCGAGTCCGCCAGCAGCAATTAATGCCGCTCTGATTAAATATTTAGTCTGCTGTTTACTGTCACTCACCCCTTTCCTGCGAAGGATATCGATGATCAACATACCGAAGATCAGTGACGCCAGGGTATCCATGGTGTTGTAACCCTCCAAAATCCCTTTGGTTAACGGGCTTGACTGATAATCACCAACGGCTTGGCCCACTTCCGCGCCGGGAAGCATAAATACTGACACCGATAAACCGACCAGCAGTAACAGCATGATTGGAGTCAACACCTTACCGACACTATCGAGTAACTTGCCGGGGTAAAGCGAGAGTATCATCGCGACGCCAAAGAAGACTAAAGAATAGATAAGTTGGGATACACTCAGGGTGATGCCTGCAACCATAAAGGTCGCACTACTGTCTTCGAGGAAAGGTTTAAAGCCCATTTCGTATGCAACCAGCCCAGCACGAGGAGCGGCAAAAGCAGGACCGATAACGATATAGATGGCAACGGCAAACGCGGTTGCGGCGAATGCAGGCAAAAGCCCCATTATTTTACCGTTTGCTTTCGCTACGGCAATCAGCGTGATCAGCGGTAATGTCACTGCGGTAATAAGGAAGCCAATCATAGCCAGTGTCATATTCTCACCCGCCAGGAATCCGGCTAGAGGTGGAAAAATCAGGTTACCTGCGCCTAAAAAAAAGGCGAAGGTCATAAACCCTAATCCTAAGGTATCACCCATACTCATCTGTTTATTTTGCACTTTTTGCCCCATCATCTTGTGTTTTTTAACGATCTCAAATTATTACGCCCATCACAGGCACCACTAACATAGAGATAAAATTATGTGTAAACTTTAAATTACACTGGTCCGTGGTAAATTTGGCCGATACATGGCGAGTTTATGAACAAAAGCGGGTATATCTGACGCTAACATTGCTTAAAACTGGTTTACCTACCCGAAACAGGGCTAAAAGCCGCGTTCCAGAGGCATACTATTATCAAAATCATCAGGCTTTGACAAGGAAATGGCTCATATCGGGAACAAGTAACACCTAAAACAAAACTAACTGATTACATTTAACTCACAAGGATCACCAAGGCCCAGCATTTATCAGCTTTACACGACCTTAACAACAAAGATGCAACACGATAGAACGTCAGAGCTCTATTCCTCATCGGCCTTGCGATAGAGTACAATCCCTGCCAATTTCATTCAGCAGCAAATAATCCTGATGGCCTTTACCTTTAAACAGTTTCATATAGACGATTTTGGCTGCGGCATGCCTGTCAGCACTGATGCCGTGATCTTGGGTGCCTGGGCGCCACTATCCGATGCGAGTAACATTCTGGATATCGGTGCCGGTAGCGGCCTACTCAGTTTAATGGCAACTCAACGCAGTAACGCCAACGTGACTTCGGTTGAGCTCGACCCTACCGCGGTAAACGCCTGTCAGAAGAATTTTGCTGCCTCCCCCTGGTCTTCAAGGCTTACTGTGATGCACTCGAGCGTGCAGGAGTTCAGCACACAGCACCTGGTGTCTTCCCTGGCACTGTTCGATCACATCATCTGTAATCCACCTTATTTTAAAGGCGGAACTCAATCTCAAAATAGACTCAGGGCTCAGGCTCGCCATACCGATACTTTGAATTTTTGTGCATTACTCGAGGCTATCGGGTCCTTGCTTGCGCCTAATGGTACGGCCAGCTTGATTTTACCCAGCCAGAGTATGAGTGAATTTGAGCGTGAACTGGCAGACTCTTCGCTTGAGTTTTATCAGGTGACAGATATCTCAGACTCTCAGCGAAAAACACCACATAGGCATCTCTTCACCCTTTGTCATAAAAGCGCCGATGCATCGACTAAGCCCAATGACGTTGTCACAGAGCATTTTTGTATCAAAGAGCTCGATGGCACTTACACTGAAGAGATGAAGCAGCTGATCACCGGCTTTTATCTGAAATATTAATTAACCTTGTGAATTCTGGCGTTTAATGAAGAATTACCCAGACATCGACAATGAAGAACCAGTACAGTTTCATGAACCTGAGTCGCTTTTCATCATTTGACTCAACTAATGATTTAAGTTAGCGCGATTAACCTTTATAATACGCGGCTATTATTTATTGAGACGCTGCACATGCAATTTGAAGATCTCCTGCTTGACCCTATTTTACTAGAGTCATTAAAAGCCATGGGCCATCACAAGCCTACCACCATACAGCAACAAGCGATCCCATTGGCCATGGATCAGCGGGACATTCTTGCGCGTGCACCTACTGGTACAGGCAAAACTGCCAGCTTCTTGTTACCAGCACTTCAACATCTTATCGACTTCCCGAGACGATTTTCAGGCCAGGCACGGATCCTGATATTGACTCCGACACGTGAACTCGCGAGTCAAATCCATCGATATGCATCACACTTGGCATATGAACTAGATTTCAATACCGTCATCATCACAGGCGGAGTGCCCTATGCTCCTCAAGAGGAGGCTCTGAAGGGTAACGTCGATATATTAGTGGCGACACCTGGCCGCCTGATGGAATACCTCGATAAGGGTCAGTTTAATGCCGAAGAGGTCGAAATACTGGTCATAGATGAAGCCGATAGAATGTTGGATATGGGCTTCTCTACCGTTGTCGAAACCTTAGCTATCGAGTCAGTGGGTCGTAAACAGACCATGCTTTTCTCTGCCACGCTAGAGGGCAGTGACGTAAGCCGCTTCTCTCATCAACTGCTGACAGACCCGGTAAAAGTTGAAGCGGAAGCCCCTCGAAGTGAAAAGGCTAAAATACATCAGTGGATCCATATCGCCGATGATAAAGACCATAAATTTAATCTCTTATGCAGCATCTTGCAGCAAGAAGAGACAACGCGAGCCATCGTGTTCGTTAAGACTCGCGAATCAGTAGCAAGTCTGGAAGGTTTACTGCAGAAAGTCGGTATCCCATGCAGCTTTATGCGTGGTGATATGGAGCAGAAGCAGCGCTTCCAAGCGCTCAGCCGTTTCACTAAAGGTGAAGTGAATGTGTTATTGGCTACCGATGTGGCCGCACGTGGTATCGATGTCGATGACATCACCCATGTGATCAATTTTGATATGCCAAGATCTGCCGATACCTATGTTCACCGTATCGGTCGCACCGGTCGCGCTGGCGCGAAAGGCACGGCAATCTCTTTGGTCGAAGCCCATGACATTCGCGTCGTAGGTAAGATTGAGCGCTACATGGATCAGCCTCTTAAACGTCGATTCATCAAAGATCTCAGACCTAAGAACAAAGAAGCTAAGCCACCGGGAAAGAACAAGGTCAAACCGGGTGAAAAAATCTTCAGCAAGAAAAATAAAAAGAAGAAAAAGAAGTAACTTAAAATTTAAGCTTACCTCTTATCTACGAGCCGCTATCCAGTGGCTCTTTTTTTTGGCTGAAAAAAACAAGGGCAATTCGCGACTAAAGCCGCTCCTACGTGGAGAGCGGCGATTCAGGAACCTCAAGCTTCGCTTACAATTCTTAACATTCTCCCCCTTCAAGGTCTACAAATGAAAAAG
>SDWK01000405.1 GCA_004195335.1 Shewanella sp. | reverse complement strand
CTTTATGCTTGGTAGACAGTTCATTGAGCAATCTTTTTTTTTGTAATTATTTATTTTCTGGAGAATAGAAGTTTCATAATCGCTTAGTGAAGAATACTTATTTGAAAAAGTATCGACTTTGTTCTCCACCATACTCTCCGAAAAACTTAATGCTTCATCATATCTTTTATCTCGAATAGCTTTTGCTATGGATAAGTAGTTTCCTGCATCTATCCATTCATCTCTCGACATCTCTTCAAGCGCTGTCTCAACTCTACTTTGAGCGATATATTTATAAGCTACACCACCCAAAGTAAAACCTAGGGAGATGAAGAATATTGAATTTAAAATTTTTGACCTCATAATTTCACACCTAACGGCTTATTAGCCGTGAATTCCAATGAATACTCCACCAATCATCTGCTCACCTAATCTCAAAGTACAAATTATTCACTATGATTTTAGTAACTTATCAGCAAACCCCTGATGAGAAAATGACCCTTTTGTCTATAAAAGCCAAGAATTTAGATAATCAAGAATCGAAGATGCAACTTTATTGTAAATCAGCCAGTGTAGATGCGGCTGTGACCGTTGGCGGCAAGGATGCCGCCGTCGAGCTTACACGGACGTATTCACAGCGTGTCACAGAAGTAACTACACATAAGCTCACCGCAGGTGATAAAGACCAATGATAGTCCGACTTTCAACAATCCACCCAACACCAGCAAACCAAATAGAAAATGTAATCAACCTTCATTCAAAGGTACCAATTATTGGGGTAACCACACCCGCACACAAAGCCCCACATCATCGCGATTATGTAAGCTGATCCGGCCATCGTGAGCTTCGATAATCTCACGGCACAGGGGTAAACCTAAGCCGGTACCGGACTGTTTAGTCGAGTAGAAAGGTAGCAAAGCCTGCTTGAGCACGTCCGGTGACATTCCCGCCCCTTCATCCTTAATCTCTATGCTGATCCCGGATGTGCCATCGGCCAATGTCGACGTTTCAATACTCAGACTCACCCCATCAGGCTCAGAGCCGGACTCATGGGCGTTTTTAAGTAAGTTAAGCAGTACCTGCTCCATCTGGATAAGATCTAGGCTCGCCTGAGAGTCAGGAAGTTTTCCCTCTAGTTTGAATGCATAATGCTGACCGAGCTGCTCGGTCAACTTGTGCCAGTCGACGGCGGATTTCTTAGGTAGAGGCAACTTGGCAAAACGCGCATAGTTGAAGATAAACTGGCTCAGATGGTTGGTACGGTCCTCGATGGTATCGAAGATCATTTTAAGCTTAGGATCGTTCAATTCGCGGGTGATCATCCGCCCCGAGTTCACCATCGAGGCGATAGGGGCTACCGAATTATTTAACTCATGGCTGATGATGCGTATCACCTTCTTCCACACCGCCACTTCCTGCCTGTTGAGCTCATGGGTCATCTGCTTCAAGAGCAGCAGATGGTGAAATTGGCCATTAAGCAAGAACTGTCCCCGTGAAAGATGCCAGGTTTCATCTTCTCCCTCATCAAGGCCTGCCAGACTAAACAGGCCACCTTTAGGGTTTTGTAATGCCCGGGCAAGCTCATCGCTCACAGATTCAAGCAGAGTTGTCAGGTTTAAACCTTCGATACGCGTTCCCTGATTAAACAGATGACGGGCCGCATCGTTAGCGTAAATGACTCTCTGATCATCATCGAGCAGTAGCATCACATTGGGTGAACTTTGGATAACTTTATCGAGCAGGAGTTCGCGTTGGTAGATGTATTGCCGCTCCTGACGCAGGCTGGCAGCAGACTCATTGAAGAGGGTCGCCAGTGCGCTGAGTTGCTCGTCGCCGCTAACTGGAATACTGATACTGAAGTCATTGTCTTTAAAGTTAAGTAAGCCAATTTCCAGCGCCATCAAACTCGTCCCCAATTTACGGGTAACAAAGTAACTCATAGCCCAGGATAACGTGACGGTAGCCAGGATGATCAGTGCCAGCATTCCCCACTGCGGACCTTGCTCTTGAACCGGCTCAGTCAATGACTCAGAGAGTGACCCAGACAAGGGCGCTGACAACAGCAGTAAAGAGAGTAACACTCCAGATACGCTGGCGATGATCGTGCCCAATATCAGTTTAGTGCGTAATGCCAGGCCAAATTTTACAGGCAGTTTCATAGCCATAAGCGGTAGACCACTCCTTTATGTTGCAGCTCTTGCAAGTTATTTATCGATACCAAACTTTTCCATACGTCTATCAACAGAGGGCCTGTCGGCTTAGCCTTTTATATGAGAACAGGTATTACAAACATTATTTATCGATGCCGAATTTTTCCATGCGTCTATCAACTGAGAGCCTGTCGGCTTAGCCTTTTATATGAGAACAGGCATTACAAACGTTATTTATCGATACCAAACTTTTCCATGCGTCTATACAGGGCCTGTCGGCTGAGGCCGAGTGACTTAGCGACTCTGGCGATGATGCCACTGTGTTCGAGTAAAGCCGCTTGAATGCTCGCCTTATCCAAAGGCACCTTGTTCAGGGGCTCATTGCCCAAGGGCTGGGAGCTTATCGAATCGAGTCCTTTACCTGAGTCCGCTTCTGCTCGCTCCCATGAGGAATCTGCGTTGGAGCTCTCATTCTGCATCGGTTTATCAACACTTGGGACTTGCTGATGCCCGGGAGCGGTTAAATGATTCGTCATCAAGCCGAAGTCATCGACGGTTAACACGCTATCGGGTGCCAGTATCACCGCCCGCTTACAGACATTTTCCAGCTCACGAACATTCCCCGGCCAGGAGTGGTCCATCAAAGCCTGTTGAGCTTGCTTATTCAGCGAGAACTCCTTGCCGACAAAATGATCGACCAGAGGCAAAATATCGTCGACACGTTCATTGAGTGGCGGTAACGCCAACTCAATCACGTTGAGACGATAAAACAGATCTTCACGAAAACGCCCGGCTCTGATGTCTTCAGCCAATTCAGCATTGGTGGCACTCAGTACCCGCACATTCACTTTGCGGGTCTGATGACTGCCTAAGCGTTCAAACTCACCGGTTTGCAGCACCCGCAGTAACTTAACCTGACCCGAAAGCGGTAAATTTCCTATTTCATCTAAAAACAGGGTGCCGCCATCCGCCGCCTCGAATCGACCGATTCGGGTTTTATTAGCACCGGTGAACGCCCCCGCTTCAGCCCCGAACAGCTCCGCCTCTAATAGCTCCATCGGCAATGCGCCAATGTTCACCTTGATAAAAGGTTTACTCTTCAGCGGCGAGTTAGCATGAATAATATCGGCAATCTTATCTTTGCCAGCGCCATTAGGGCCGGTGATCAGGACTGACACATCGGAGCGTGCTATCTGCAGGGCTAAATCGACACAGCGCTGCATGGCGCCACTGCCAAAGATAATGCCACACAGGTCAGCTCCCTTGATGGCAGACATGCGCTCATTCTCGACGCGCTTGAGCTGAGTATTGGCTTTGGAAAGTGTATGTAGCGAGATAAGGTTACTGATACTGGTCAATAATTTAGCGTCATCCCAGGGTTTCCCCATGTAATCTGCCGCGCCCTCTTTTACCAGCTCTACCGCAATTTCTAACTGAGTCCATGCGGTCAATAATATGATGGGTAACTGAGGCTGAAGTGCCCTGATGGCATAAAATAGCGCTTTGCCCTCCTCACCCGAAGTAGTGTCTTGAGTAAAGTTCATGTCCTGGACAACCAGCGAGATATCATGCAGTTCTATCAACTCCAGGGCTGTATCGGGTGATAAACAGGTGAGCGAATGATAACCATGAAGCTCCAACATCAGTGCCAATGCATTACACACGGCCTGGTTATCATCGACAATAAGAATCGTCTCCATATCTTCTTTGATAATCTCTATACCCGTTTAATAGTTGATAGCTAGTCGTCAAAAGCTAGTCGCCGAGAGCGATGTCGTCGAAAGTGAATCGTTAAACATTGTCAAAACTGTTTTCAATGAGCTTAAAACTAACTGAAAGCGAAAGATAATTAAAGATTAATTCTCTTTCGCTTTCTATACCGATGACTACACGCTGCGAGTCGCGATTGCAGGCGATATTCTTGCCGCTTTTCGAGCCGGTAAAATAACCGCAATGGTCGTTAGTACAATAAGCCCGGCAACGGTGGTTAGCGGATAGATAAGCTCTAATTGAGGTAAGCTGTATAAGCTCATCAGCTGTTGTCCTAGTAGAACCGCAACAAGTCCACCAATGGCACCACCCACAAGACAGATAATATAGTTTTCCACCAAGAAGAAACTAATAATGTCACGCTTCTTCGCGCCTAGTGCACGGCGGGTACCTATCTGCTTAGTACGGCGTTCGATATTGAACATCACCATACCTGCCAGACCTAGTGAAGTGATAAGCAGCAGTAGAATCACCATCATAGACAATACTGTCGCCATCAACTCGTGGTTACGGTAGACACGCTTTCTATGCTCACTAATCAGCGTAAAACCTTCAATAACGCGATTTCGATTATCTTTATGCAGCGCAGCAGGAATCGCCTCTTTTAGTTGTGCAAGAGTGCCCTCTTCCGCTCTCACTAAGAACTTAGTGAATGAGAAAGCTAACTCAACATTCAGTATGATACTGTTTTCCAGGCTGGAGTTGTCTACCCAAGCACCCTGCAGAGTCTCCACTACACCGATGATCTCAACCGGCTCTTGACCAAAATCGGCCGCATAGAAGACCTGACCAACGGCTGGCTCATCCCCCCAGGTCGCCGTAGCAAACGCCTGACTGACAATGCCTAAATTCGCCTGATTTGGGCTGCCCTGAAGAATCTCCTCTTCATAGAAGTTACGCCCTGCAACAAGCTTTACACCTAAGGTTTTGAGCATCTGCTCATCACCATAATAGATGGCAGCGCCTTCGGTCTCTTTGGCCGTCTCTTCACTCTCTCCGTAAGTGAACATTGACATCCAGCCACCGCCACTTAAAGGGGTCATACTGGTAGTCGTTGCACCGATCACCCCTGGTAAGCTGCGCAGAATCGTCATATCTCGGCCATTTTGCGCACCGTAATCCGTCTCTGGGTTGAAGTTATAGACTCTAAAATCGAACACTTCGGATTCGGCTAAGCCGGAATCACGACTCATTAAATCGATACGCTCACTGATAATAAAGCCAGCATTGGCGACAATTGCGACCGATAGAATTATCTGAATAAGCAGCAAGATAGGGCCACTCTTATTACGCATTAGCGTACTCAAAATAGGTTTAATCTGTAACATAATTAGCTCTCCCTTACCTTATTGGCTCTTCAGATGAACGCTTGGATTCGTTGAACAGATGCGCCAGGCGGGGTAAATACCGGCAACTAACGCCGCTAAAATTGCGATACTCGGTGCTAATACCCACATCGTCATATCCAACTGTGTTAGCG
>SDWK01000401.1 GCA_004195335.1 Shewanella sp. | reverse complement strand
ATAGCGTATGGCATTGTGGCCGCCTAGGAGCCTGTCGGACTTAACACTGATCTACTGCGTAAAACCCGAATTTGGTCATATTTCCCGGTCTTTCTCGTTAAATAGCTCGCTATTCGCCTCAAAAGATCGAAAAATCTGCCTCAAATCGTCTTTCCCTCGCTACGATCGGCCAAGTCCGACAGGCTCCTAGCATTCCTTGAAAAGGTTTCATGATGTGGCGCAGTGGTACTGTCAATATTGATGACCGTTTTGTAGATGTAAGCGCCCATATAGATTGGGCGCTTTCATCGACTTAGTCGACTTCACCTCGCACTTAAATCCAAGTCATTTCTAAATCTTCAATTTCAGAAAGAGGGCATCTCCGAAGTGATTTTTTGGTAACGAATTACACCATTCAACCCGCTTCAGGGTGAGACAAGACCTGATCACTCGTGCCGTAAGAATGCGCATATTGAGGCCCCTCGCAGCGCGCGGGGTTTTGATGGTGCGCCTGATTCGAAGAGTTTGGCATAGCCTTCGCTGCCGTTGCTGCTAAATTTCCTGTCATTCTTCAGCTACAGGATCTGGCACAGGCACCTATGAAATCTACGGACGTTGTTAAAGGGTTGGCACAGCAGCTTGTGTCAAGCCCGTCCCAAGTCAATAAGAGCCTTCCTGAGCGAAGTCAGTTCTATAGCAGTCGACACGGATATTCAAAATAGGAATTATCCCTACGGTATTAATGCAGCTGCGTGGTTATAGTTCTATCTGGCAACTGGTGAACACCCCTTCCTATAATTAATCAAGTCAGCCTCACTTGCGTAGCAACGAGGAGCGCTGCATTCAGCACATGAATTAAGTAGCTTGCGGTCCTGGGAGCCTGACCGAGAATCGACTGACCTACTCGGCAACCGCTCCTGCGTTGCTCTACCTCCTGCATCCATGCAGTCGTGCGAAATTCGCATTCTCTTAAGATAGAGGGGGCCAGATTTGACGCTAATTTTTGGCAAATAAAACCACTATTCTTCGCAAATGAACGACAAATCTGACTCAAAATATAGCTCTCTCGCTAGGCTCGGCCAGCCTCCTAGAGAGGTGGCTCTATTTAAGTGGGATGCTGTTAACCAAGGATTGAATCTCAATGAAGAAGTATGAGAACGGGAAAGTAAGGATTACTACTGCCATCAGTGATCATTGTGATCAGAATGGAAATGGCCACCCCGATAAGTGCCTGACGATAGCCAAAGAAGTATTCCCCGACATTCCATGGCAGTTTGTAGATCTAAGAGATGGTCGCCGTGTCTTTGAGGCTTATGTTGAGCCAAGCGTTGCTAAGACCCATGAAATGGAGACGAGTTAGCAGCTTCCCGATAGCTCCTTCACCGCCCTTACACCCTGACCCGCCCAAGCGCGTTGCCTGCACCACCGCTCTGCACCAGAGTCATTAGATGGCGCTTAAGGGGGCAGAGGGTGAGTCAGGCCGTAATCCACTGACCCATCCCCGCACCCAGGGTATCTGCCAGCGGCCTTGTTTAGGTGGCCAAAAAGTACCTTTTGACGCGTATGATAAAGTAATATTTCGCATTCCGGTAATCTAGGAATTGTTCCTATGTTCGCAGACGTTCAGCTAGTGCAATATTGATCCCAAGCTACAAGGACACACAGGAAGTGCCACCAAATGGAATAGGTGGGTAGCCATCAAGGACGCCAATAAAGGAGCTGCCATAAATGGCGGCTTTTCTGGTTTTAGATCTAAGTTAATTGAGGTTCAGCCGAGGGAGCAATATTTACCTGCGGCTTAGTATGGGTTCACGGGCCCTGACCAGGGAGTATAGGATGTACGCCATGATCGAAAATCATGAAAAGAGCAGCCTTATCAGCATTCTTTTTAATCTAACTGCTGTTGAGTGCGCTTTCAAGAAAGCGTCTGAGAGCTGCCCTCTTGAAAACACGGTCGAAATGACCAAGCAAGAGCAATATCGGCGGTTAAATTCCATGGCGCTTAGTGAATTAGAGGACCTATACCAAAACCATTGCCAATGTGCTCTGAAAGTGTAAGTCGATCAACATTATGTTTATCAATATTTACGCCGCTTGTGATCAGGATTCGTGATTCTAGTGTACAAAATTGATGCGATTATTAAAAACCGACTTATCCATAGGAAAAGCATTTGAAGACCGTAAAGATCCATACATTTGATGATGCGGTGTCCTTGGTAACTAAAAAAGAACTTGGCGCTGATCCAATAACGATCAAGGCAATGTTCGACCAATCCAAGTTACCCCGTGACATTCTCGATGAACTGGCCCTAGAAGCTGCTCGGAAGGGCGTTATAATTGCAGCTGGAGGCTTTGATGCTTCCGAGTCTATGCTGGACAACAAGGTTGCCTGATTGATCTGCCCCCCCCGTGGGGAAGATAAAATCCGGATCAAATCCGGCTGCGCTCAGAGTATCGACCAACAGCCTCGTTTAGGTGGTCAAAACGTACCTTTTGAGGAGGTGTGTTTCATCCCGTAATCAAGCGAGCCTGGCCCTTCAGATCCCCTGAATTATCAGAAATACTCAAAATCGCTAAGTCATTGATACTTGATCGATCATTATTCGTATAAAAAGTATGCCAAACTGATAATTATCAATCGATAGGGCTTGGCTTCTGTGCTTTTATGGTTGTGGGTAACTTAGCTTATTATCCCCTAATGCTAATAAGGTACAGAGCCACATACGGATGCTGCAGAAGAAGCTGGAGAGGGTAGCAAAGTACTTCGAGCATCCTGCCATCCGCTGCGCTTCGTGAATGTATTTGCCGCCGGGTTAATAGTAAGGTCTTCTATTGCGACTTTACGGTCATGCTTGAGGATAGATTACGAAGAGCTAAATTTTGGCTTTACTATCAGGATCGGACATAGGCCTTGAAGGAACTGAGGCGGTCTTTTCGTATCGTTGATGCAATTATTATGAATGGAAGTCACCCGGACCCAAGTAATAAGATTTGGGCGAAGCCATATGTGCAAGAACAAGTATGAACTACCCCGGGTATTCTGTTCCTGCCCAAAGCTGTTATTGATATGCAGGTATTGTTATCAAACTGGCGGCGATTCATAGAGTTTACTTGCCTTAGCTCATCCCCGCGAAACAGTAAAAAACGGTATACTAATAGCCGAACCAAAGGGATGGGCTGTCGTTAATAACAGGGAATGACGGTGGTATAGATCATGGTAAGCAGGGCTAGGAAGGCTTTTATCACGTATACGCAGTCGCTCTTACACCGTACCCACGGGGCAGCACAAACTCTCTTTGCGTTGTTGCTACTGCTTGCTGCTGGTTCCTCGCTGGCGGATACTGACTCAGTTCAGTCAGAATATTCTGCTGAAGGTAGCATCCTTAAAATTGGTGTTCATTCATTTCGATCGTTAGAAGCGACTCGTAAGCGCTGGGAACCAACAGCGACTTATCTCTCCCGAGTGTTACCTGGGTATCAGTTTGAGATTATTCCCCTTTTCTATCCCCAGCTTCGGCAATCTATAAAAGCCAAGGCAGTAGATTTCGTAATAACTCACCCAGATGAGTACGTGATCCAGAGCATAGGAGCCGAATTGTCAGCTATTGCTACTCTGATAAGAGTCGCTGATGGGCATCCTTTTGCTCAATTTGGCGGAGTGATTTTTGCTAGAGCAGATAGTATCAACCTGAACGCTTTAAGTGATCTCACTGGGCTATCTATCGTCTCGGCTAGAGATGATGCACTGGGTGTTTTCCTTGCACAGCAATGGGAGCTTCAAAAGGCTGGAATCGATGTTACTACTGAATTTTACAATAAACGGTTTATCGGCCCCCCCCAAGATAAGACTGTCTTTGAGGTAGCGAGAGGAAAGGCAGATATCGGATTTGTTCGCACTGGTGTGCTGGAAAGCCTTGCAGCAGAGGGGAAAATACAGCTATCCGACTTCAAAATACTGAACGCTAAAAAGCAAGAAAAGTATCCGCTCCACCTATCTACCGAATTGTATCCAGAATGGCCTGTTGCAGTGATGCCTCACGTTCCACAGCAGGTAACAGAGGCTGTAGCGATGGCTTTATTAGGCATTCAACCGAACTCGCCAGCTGCAGCTGTAGGTCAATATTACGGTTTTACCTCTCCTTTGAATTACAGCCCCGTTGAGGCTTTGATGCTGAGGTTAAATATTCACCCTAGCTCCAAACAATTGGCGATTGAAAAATTGGCACAACCATTAATAACATGGGGTTTTGCCGCACTTTCATTGTTACTAGTGTTAGGTGGTTATCTTCTTTTTCACTTTAAGAACATGAACGGTCGATTGTTGGACGTAAACAAGACTCTTTTGCAGCACAAGACAATGCTGAACCACTTAGGGGAGGGGGTGTACTGCATGGGCGCTGAAGGACAAACAGTCTTCATCAATCCTGCTGCGATCAACATGCTTGGATATACAGCTGGCGAAGCCTTAACTTGTAACAGCCACGAACTGTTTCACCACAGCCGACCCGATGGGGGTCATTACCCTGTCGAAGAATGCCCCGCGTATCTGACGCTACACGATGGCAAATATCGACAGATCGAGGAGACGTTTATTCGTAAGGATGGAACTTTCTTTCCGGTAGAAATGACAGCTACCCCTATCGCCGTAAATGACAGTATTGAAAGTGTTGTGGTGGTCTTCAGTGATATTAGCGATCGAAAGCAAGCGGAAGAGAAGATCACTCAGCTTGCATTCTACGATCCTTTGACACAGCTCCCTAACCGGCGATTGCTGTTGGATAGGATTGAACGTGCACTGGCGGAGTCTTCGCGCCACACGCAGTATGGCGCGGTGGTGATGATCGACTTGGATCATTTCAAGGAAATCAATGACACGGAAGGTCATGACGCAGGTGACTCTGTGCTACAGGATACTGCTAGTCGTTTACTCAAAACTCTGCGTGAAACGGATACGGTAGGCCGGTTGGGCGGCGATGAGTTTATGGTTTTGCTAAGTGGCTTAGGTGAAGATTGGGTGGCTGCAAAGGACCATGCAATACAAGTTTCTGAAGACATACTCGAAAACCTGCGTCCTGCTCACGAAATTGGCGGGAAGGCTTACTTCACAACGCCTAGCATAGGTATCGCCTTATTTAAGAATTATAACGATAGCATCAATCAGCTGATGAAGGAGGCTGATTTAGCGATGTATAGGGCGAAGGACGGAGGGCGAGACCGGTACGAATTATTCGACAATACGCGACCACCTACCTAAGCAAAAGAACGTCAGGGATGAGTAAGCTCTAATTTTGAGCCCAGTTCTAGATTTATAGGACGAAACTAAGTAGTTCTTTGTTCTGGCGCGGTAGTGTCAGGATAAAGTTTATAAACGGAAATGTTGCCAGTAAAACGGGCTTGTTTTGGTGCGCCAAAGGGTGCGGCACCCTTCGATACACATGACCACCTGCAACAGCGGGGTCGGGTCTTCCATGTTCGGTTTCGTATTTCTTAGGCTCTTGTTTCTATCCTACGACTGCTTGTCGCAATGATTTGGATCCTCGGGGTCTGCTCCGTGCTCGACTTTCCATTGGTCACCGATGATCGGGTCTTCCACATCATCGGGTTGGCGCTCCCATGAGTAAACTTTACGGGGCGGTTTCGGGTCCCAATGGCGAAATCCTATGGCGCAGAGTACGCCGCCCAGGGCTCCGAACAGGTGGTATTCGTAAGAAACGCCGGGCTCGCGGGGGAGTATCGACAACAACATCCCGCCATACATAAAAAAGGCCACCATCAACAGGGCGATAGAGCGTCTATCTCGCCGCAGCATGCCGCTTATCAGTAGGTAAAAAAACATCCCGTGAGCTAAGCCGCTGGCTCCGAAGTGGTAACTCTCGCGTCCAAACAGCCACA
>SDWK01000398.1 GCA_004195335.1 Shewanella sp. | reverse complement strand
GAAGATTTGCCAGGGATGGCATAAAATCTTCGTTGTGTCTGGCTTCTTCTCATAAAGAGTTATGTCTATTTTTTATAAGGAGCCCAAGGGCTGAAGATGTTCCAGACATCTTTACTGCATTCACCATATCCATATGAGTCAAGGTTAGAAATAGGCTTTGTGTCTGGAGCACTTATGCTCTCTTTTATGAGGTCATAAATCGATTGGCTAGGATAGCGATCTGGTTTGAATAGATAATTAAGAACCGGGTGATTCAAATACCTTGATAACTTTTCGTACGCCAGCGGTATTACGGGCGACATCGACAGCAAGATCAATTTGATCTCTGGCCACGACACCAAGCAGGAAAACTTCACCGTTCTCTGTAATAACTTTAATACGAGTGACATCTAAGTCATCGGTATTGAGCATACGAGTCTTAACCTTAGTCGTTATCCACGTATCATTGCTTCTGGTAGTGAAGGAGGTCGGGTTGCCTATCCGGATCTGATTATGGATCTTTCCGCCTAGCTTGAGGTTTTGAACCGTGTGAATAGCTTTATCTCTTAACATTGAGTTAGGAGATTGGCCTATCAACAGCACGTTGCCGTTCATGACCACACCAGTGATATTGGCTTGGTTTTTTACGTCTTCCATAGTTGCGAGTTCGCTGGCTATTTGGAAGTCTGCGTTGGTATCGTCAAGCTGAGTTGAAAAACTGCGCTCATCATTTACCATCATAGCACCGCCAACCGCACCAACCATTACGGCCCCGGCACAACCCTGAAGAAGTAGCGCTATCGCTGCAAGTGAGAGCAGTCTAATCATTGTGTTTTCCTGACGCGGTAGAAGTCGAGATGTCATCTTGTCATAAAAGACAAGATGACATTTAGAGGCAAGCGGTGACAGCTTTTTATTGTTGCTCATCCTGAGGGAATAGAGTGTGGTCGATATTGTCACACAGGCAATGAATGGCAAGCAGATGAACTTCCTGAATGCGCGCAGTGCTGTTAGAAGGCACACGAATTTCAACATCGTTGATGCTGAGTAAACCTGCCATTGGACCACCATCTTTACCGGTCAGAGCCACGATAGTCATGTCACGGCTCAATGCTGCTTCAATCGCTTTTATCACATTGCCCGAGTGCCCACTGGTTGAGATTGCCAGTAGAATATCTCCAGGCTGTCCCAACGCTAAGATCTGCTTAGAGAAGATCTCGTCATAGCTATAGTCATTAGCGATGGCTGTAATCGTAGAGGTGTCAGTTGTCAGTGCGATGGCGGGAAGAGGAGGACGTTCAACTTCAAAGCGGTTTAATAGCTCTGCTGAAAAGTGCTGTGCATCGCCTGCGCTACCGCCGTTACCACATGCCAGAATTTTATGACCACCTAATAGGCAGTGGACCATCATCTCAGCTGCTTTGGCAATAGACTCTGGTAGCGCCTCTGAGGCATCAATTTTGGTTTGAATGGAGTGTGTAAAGCTATCTTTAATACGTTCTAACATGGGTCAATCCTTAATTTTAAATCTCTTGTTATCATGCCATAACAGCTTAAGGCATAAGTCATTAATTGGGTTTTAAAAAGCGTTTGGTAGCCATTGTATCTGGCCCGCATCGACAGCGATTAGATCGAATCGACAAATGGCATCGATATTATTGAGCTGTATATAATGCTCCGCTGCACGTCTCAGTCTCTTTATTTGTCCTGAGCTTAGCGCATTTAAGGCACCGCCATACTGGCTTTTTGAGCGGTACTTTACTTCGACAAATATCCACTCCTTGCCTTTTTTCATCACTAGATCTATTTCACCGAATCGGTATCTGACATTTCGTTCGATGAATGTCAGTCCCTGTTTTATCAGGTAATCCATGGCCAGATTCTCACCGGCCTGACCATGCTCTGCAGATGTCGGCTTATTATCCATCATTGAGGACGTAAATGACCCCTTTGATATCGGCCCCAGCTAAGCTCTCTATTTACGGTGCCATCGGGTGAGACGGATAACATACCGCTACGTCCCGAAAATTGGTAGCCAGGCAGAGCTCGCATTTGAGCTAGTTTACCGACAAGTTCGAGGGCATCATAGCCCATGATATAGAGACGTTTCTGAGTATAACTCCAAGATGGCCAAAGCTCTTCGACTAACTGGGTTTCTTTACTGCTTTGTAGTAACCAAGGGATATCACTGATAATGAGGTTATTGAGCTCTTGAGCCGTTTGACGCGTGCTTCCTTTCACACGACTCCTGCTACTGGTATATAGGGGAACCGGATTGGCAAAAACACTAAAGTTTACGTCGATAAAGGGTTTTAATAACGGAAGATCAAGGTTACCCGAGATCATATAAATGGCATCAATATCACGCCTTGAGCGAAAGTCGGCTTCAATATCATTGCCAAGCAGCGCCTTTATTCGAGCAATACGTTCCTTGCTGTCGATGACGCCTAAAGACTTTTGTACCGTGACTTTCATTTGATCGCCGGCATCATAGAAGTGAACTTCAGCAGGACGCTGTGTCAGCTCGGTCCATGCCTGACTGAAACTATCAGCCATTCTATGGCCTACGGTATTATTACTCGCCAGGATCAGTGGCATGGTGATGCCATCATCAAACAGTTTTTTAGCCGCATCTCTTGCTTCATTGGCGGGAGATAGTGCGAAATAGAATTGATTGTCGTCAGGGATGAAGTTTTCAATATGGTTTAGGTATAACTGCGGCACCCGCTGTGGCGTCGCTTCACCCTGTGGGCTTTGAGCCAGTAGTGGCTTTGAAGCTGAAATTGGTTGCTGTAGCTGCTCGACTTCAGATTGTAATAGTGGGCCAATAATAAACTCTGCGCCGGCGTCTATGGCTGCCAGATAAGCGGCTTGAGCCCCCTTCGCAGTATCGAAAAAGTTGATCGAAACGCTATCATCAGGGTTAACCAGATAACGTGACATTATTCCTTGTTTTACTGTGTTGGCGAGGGTTGCTCTGGCACCACTTTGCGGTAGAAGCACTGCGATGTTTTTAGGATTATAGGGCTTAACATTGAGCGCTTTTTCCAGATCCGTAGGCAGTTTTATTGCCGCTGGATGAGTGGGGTTCATCTGCTGCCAATCACCTAAGTGCTGAACCAGCTGATTGGGGTCTATGGCATAGTGTTTTGCAATATAGGCTAGCTGTAACCAGCCTGAAAAAATCGGCGTGGCGTTATCTTGGCTAAACGTGAGTAAGGTTTGTTCATGCATAGGCTGTAAAATTCGCCAAATGCTATCATTAACTTCACTGGCTTGAGAGGCTGGAAGATATGAACTCAGTAGACTGAGTTGTCTTACCTGCTCGATCGGCTGTTTAATATGTTGGTATAAACGGGCTTTGAATTGATAAAAAGCCACCATCTGCCAGTCGGCAAGTTTCCACTGGCTTGGATAATTGAGCTTTGAGAGGGCATGATCATAGGTTGAAGTCAGCTCGAGTACCCGAGCCGTTAGGTATTTATGCTCGGCAAGGAGTTCAGGTTTCTGTACTAAACTTTTTTCAATCGACTTAAGCGTCTTATTTGCAGAACCTGCATCGCCGTTATTAATGAAGGCGTGGGCGGCGAGTAAAGCATATCGATTCTGGATTTCATGGTTATCTGATTTTGCAGCTAAAGCCAAGTATTCAGTAGGTTGCAGAGGTGCACTCACCAACGAGACCTGTGTTACTGCCGGCTTTATTGGTGCGGGAGTTGTTCCGCAACCGAATAAAACAGCACTCAAAACTGCAATAGAAATTAATTTAGTTGTATTCAGTCTTTTCAACACACTTTTTTTCAACACAAGAGGCCACTCTGGTAAGATGCTGCCAGTAGTTTAACCTTCTCTCACGCTTGACGAAAGTCTTGTGATAGTCAAACCGAGGTAGATATGGATCTGGCGGTCGCTCTTTACATAGTTCCAACGCCTATTGGTAATTTAGGGGATATCAGTTCCCGTGCCATAGATGTGCTCAATAATGTCAAATTAATAGCCTGTGAGGATACCCGACATAGCGGTATTCTTTTGAGCCATTTTGGAATAGAAACAAGAAAAACAGCCCTTCACGATCACAATGAAAGGGATAGAGCCGATTGGATCATTCAAAAGCTCAGTAACGGTGAGGCCGTTGCGTTGATCTCTGATGCCGGCACGCCATTAATTTCCGATCCCGGCTACCACTTAGTCTCCGCAGTTAGACGTGCAGGCTATAAAGTGATTCCGCTACCGGGCGCATGTGCTGCGATCACCGCACTGAGTGCATCGGGCCTGCCGTCAGACCGTTTCACCTTTGAAGGTTTTTTACCCTCAAAAGAGAAGGGACGGATCGATAAACTGACCGAACTTAAAGAAGATCCAAGAACCTTGATCTTCTACGAATCCCCACACCGTATCGTCCATAGTTTAGAGTCAATTCTTACTGCACTGGGTGAAGACCGTGTCATTGTGATGGCACGTGAAATGACCAAAACCTTTGAAACCTTCCTATGTGGAACGGTTGCAGAGGTGCTAGAGCAGGTGAAAGCGGATCCTAATCAGCAGAAAGGTGAAATTGTGCTGATGTGCCACGGATATCGTCTTGCCGAAGATGAAGGCATCCCAACGGTTGTGATTAATACATTAAAGCTGCTTTGCGAAGAGTTACCTTTGAAAAAGGCATCGGCATTGGCTGGGCAGATCCACGGCCTGAAAAAGAACGCCCTCTACAAGTATGGTCTTGAAAACGGCCTGTAAAGATGGGTTTTTAATCGCGCGGGTTATAAATATGGTTTTTTGATGGAGTGTTGACTTGGCATAGGCTATAATCCGCGCCGAGTTGGCCAGACAGTTGCCGCGTTCGCAAGAACGGGGAGGAAAGTCCGGGCTTCATAGAGCAGGGTACCAGGTAACGCCTGGGCGGTGTGAACCGACGACAAGTGCAGCAGAGAGAAGACCGCCTGCTTGATTTATCAAGTAGGTAAGGGTGAAAGGGTGCGGTAAGAGCGCACCGTGCGGCTAGCAATAGTTCGTAGCAAGGTAAACTCTACCCGAAGCAAGACCAAATAGGGTTCCATACGGCGCGGCTCGCGTTGGAACCGGGTAGGTCGCTTGAGCCTGTGAGCGATTGCAGGCCTAGATGAATAACTGTCCACGACAAGACCCGGCTTATCGGCCAACTCACCTAATAAAATGAACGGCCCGTTTATCGAAAGATAAGCGGGCTTTTTGTTAGCCCGAATATCAGGGCTTATCGGGTGTCAATGTCACCTAATAAAATGAACGGCCCGTTTATCGAAAGATAAGCGGGCTTTTTGTTAGCCTGAATAGCAGGGCTTATCGGGTGTCAATGTCACCTAATACAATGAACGGCCCGTTTATCGAAAGATAAGCGGGCTTTTTGTTAGCCCGAATATCAGGGC
>SDWK01000929.1 GCA_004195335.1 Shewanella sp. | reverse complement strand
TATGGTACTTAGTACGCTAGCCAGCACCTATTTAAGCCCAATGAAGCAATCAAAAAAGATATTTGAAACTTGTGATCCGACAAGTAAGCACAGGTCTATGTATAAAAAAGCCACCCTATTGAGGGTGGCTTAGCTAAACAAGTTCCTAGGCTCTAGTACCTAGAAATCTAGTCACTTCTGAGAAGCAATAAAACGGTCTACTTAACCGTTTTAACCCCTTCTGGGGTACCCACTAGCAATACATCTGCACCGCGTAGGGCGAAGAGTCCGTTAGTGACAACACCGACGATGGCGTTGATCTGCTCTTCAAGCTCTTTAGGATTCATTATCTTCATGTTGTACACATCTAAGATAACGTTGCCGTTATCTGTGACAACGCCTTCACGGTAGACAGGATCGCCACCTAGCTTAACCAATTGACGCGCGACATAAGAGCGCGCCATTGGAATAACTTCTACCGGCAGTGGGAATTCACCCAGAATATCGACCTGCTTAGTGTTATCGACGATACAGATAAACTTTTCTGCGACAGCCGCGACGATCTTTTCACGCGTAAGTGCTGCACCACCACCTTTGATCATATCCATATGGCCGTTGATCTCATCAGCGCCATCGACATAGACAGATAGCAGGTCGACAGAGTTGAGATCGTAAACCGGGATCCCTAAAGCCTTCATCTTTTCGGTTGAAGCTTCAGAGCTTGATACTGCGCCATCGATATCGGCTTTCATCGTTGCTAAGGCATCGATAAAATGGTTGACGGTAGAGCCCGTTCCCACGCCTACGATACTGTCTTTTTCAACATATTGCAGTGCTGCCCAACCCGCGGCTTTTTTCATCTCATCTTGTGTCATGATCGCTTCCTGTAAGGAGTATATTCAAAAATTCTGACGTTATTATACGCTCACTTCGTTGAAACTGTAGTGTTAACCTCCCATTTTCTAGCTATCCAGAGCCCCTGTGGTTTGAAGTCACTTCTGCCACAAGCTTGAAACCTGTTGCAGAAATAGCAGGGTTCATGAGCGAGGTGGGAAATCAACAGTCATGCCTGACTGTAGTCGCTACGGCTCTGTTGATAACGCCCCATTTTCAAGCTAACTTGCGCTACCCGCGGTGCCAACGAGTTTCTGCCATCATATTACGTTCCTTTTAAGCTGTGTCTGTGCATAATGATCGAGCTGGGTAATCAACATCATGATGTGCTGTAACCGCTTCTTGATTGACTAACTTGCGCTACCTGCGGTGCCTACGAGTTTCTGCCACCAGGTTACATCCTTTTTGAGCAGAGGCAGGGCGCGATGAGCGAGACGGCTTATTAGTTCATGATCGGCTGTTGGCTGTAACTGCTTGGGGCTGGCCGCTCCTCCGGTTGGCTTGAGGCTTCTTACCCCCTGCTCGATGAGCAGGCTGAACTCTCCGCCACAATTACGGCAGCAGGTCTTATCACCCTGTTCCATCTCTTTGTAGACGATGACAACCGGGCCACAATTAGGGCAGACCTGCATGGGGGTATGATGATCGCTATGTAACACGATGGCATCGATATCGTGCCTGTCGATGGCACAGAAATGTTTAACCACATTGCTATTGAACTGCGAGCCACTGTTCTCCTGCAATATACCTATGGCCTTATCGACTCCCATTCCATTACGGTAGGGTCTGTGAGAGGTCATGGCATCGAAGGCATCGGTAACCGAAATAATGCTCGCATCTAAGTGTATTTGGGCCTCGGTTAGACCGTTTGGATAACCCAAACCATCGGGTCTTTCATGGTGGGCGAGGGCGCCGTTAATCGCCAAATCTCCCAAGGGGTGATGCTTGAGCACTTCGGCTGCGATACTCGGATGAGTTTTAATGACTTCATATTCGTCATCGGTGAGCTTACCCGTTTTATTCAGGATGGCATCGGGAACGCCCACTTTTCCTAAGTCGTGTAAGAAACCGGCTAAACCTATACGCAGACGGGTTCTCTCATCCAGATTCATCTCAATTGCTACCAGTTCACTGAGTTGAGCGACGCGCCAGCAATGACCACCAGTATAGGGATCTCTTGCTTCAACGACGGCAGCCATAGAGTATAAAGAGCGGAGTAGATCGAGAGATTTCATTGGTTATCCTTATGATTAACAGTCCATTTTTAATAATGATAGGTAATGCTAATTTGCATTCTACTAAAAGACCGTGGAAATAGAGGTAAAATGTCACACCGACTATAAATTTAACTATAGGCCAAAGAGGGTGGCAAAAAAAAGGTGGCAGGAGTAAATTTAGGCCCCATCATTGTTATTGGACGTTTATTGCGAGCCTGATATATCAGCTCGTGGAAAAGGGAATCTGGAGAATATTATGGCTGGAGCTAGCCTATTGTCATTGTTGGATGATATCGCATCTATCTTGGATGATGTCGCGGTAATGAGTAAAATCGCTGCGCGAAAAACGGCGGGCGTATTAGGCGATGATCTCGCACTAAATGCCCAGCAAGTATCGGGTGTTAATGCCGATAGAGAGTTACCCGTTGTCTGGGCCGTTGCTATGGGCTCGCTACGCAACAAATGTATTTTAGTGCCTGCAGCTCTGCTTATCAGTGCATTTATCCCCTGGGCTATCATTCCTTTATTGATGCTTGGTGGCCTTTTTCTTTGTTTTGAAGGATTTGAGAAGCTGCATCATAGCTACGCACATAGGAAAGCTAAGCTGTCCGGGGAGCATCCAGTCGAAGAGGATCTCCCTGTAGTTGATGATCTTAAGGCTTATGAGCGGCAGAAAATAAAGGGGGCGATTCGGACCGATTTTGTCCTGTCGGCCGAGATCATTGCCATTACCTTAGGCGTGGTTGCCGAGAGTAGTTTTATGACTCAGGTATTTACGCTCGCGGGCATCGCCTTAGTGATGACTATAGGGGTGTATGGCTTGGTCGCCGGTATTGTGAAGCTAGACGATGTCGGGCTCTATCTGAGTAAAAGGCAGGGAGATGGAGTGGTGACCTGCTTCGGTCGCTGGTTCGGAGGCGGACTTGTGAATGCGGCGCCTCATTTGATGAGAGGGCTCACCATCGTCGGTACTATCGCTATGTTTATGGTGGGAGGGGGCATCCTTACCCATGGATTGCATGTTATCAGCGCGCAAATTGAATCGATTGCTCATTGGGTCGAGGGGGTCGCCGCTGTTGGACCCGCTTTGGCCTTTATTACACCGAGCCTGCTGAACACCGTTTTTGGCGTCATAGCCGGAGCATTCGCCCTGTTAATCGTGTCCGGGTTGCAGAAGTTCAGAAGCTGATAGCCAATATTCATTGCCGCTATGGCCGAGTTATACTTGGCTATTCTCTTTTTTGAGGGCTTATTATTATCTCTTTCAGTGAGCCGATGTTTATCGTCTGCTCTGGAGTGAATGGTGGTTTTAACGTGTTTTTTACAATATCAAGCATGGCTTGTGCGGCAAATGAAAGTTGCTTTCCTCTTCTCCAATAGAGTGATAATTCCCAATACAGCTCTGAGCTTTTCAAAGGGACGTAGACGACGCCGCTCACACTGTGTCGTTCGGCTATTAGTTTTGGGAGCACCATAGTTCCGGCTCCGGCTGCGACCAGGGCGATGCCAAAATCAGGGTGACTCACACGGGTGATGTTTTTGGGAGTAAAGCCCGCTTTTTCACAGGCAGCAAAGACCTGACCATAAAGGGCAAAATCATGCTCGAACATGATTTGAGCCATGTCGGATATTTGGCTAAGTTGAAGCGATGCTTCATGAGCCAGCGGATGATTCTTGGGTAAAACGACGACCATAGGATCTTCATGTATCCTGATCCCGTCAAACTCTTTATCGAATGAAATGATACCCGTTGCCAGTTCAATCTCTCCTTTTTGAAGCGCGAGGGTTTGCTCGACGCCTCCTCGAACGAATAGACTCATCTCAATCTTAGGGTAACTGTCTTTGAACTTGGCAATCACGGGGGCAAAAAGCTCGGCGCTGCCCAACGGGGCCAGACCTAGCCTCAGTTCTCCCGAGGTTAAATCCCGCTGAGAGGCCAGCTCATTGAGCATCCTATGCCTTCCAGCTAAGAGTTCGACACCGTGTCGATATACCACTTCACCAGCAGATGTCAGCTTGAGTTGGGTACCGCGTTTACCTCGCTCGAGCAGGGTTAAGTCCAACTCGTGTTCAAGTTGAATAATCGCCTTAGAAAGTGCGGGTTGAGTGATATGGATTTTTTCAGAGGCTTTTGCAAAGCCGCCCGAATCAACGATATCGATGAAGTAACTGATCACTCTTAGATCCATCTGTATTACTTTTGGTTATGCTTTCTATGCTTAATATTCATTTTTTTTATCTTTTTAGCAAGCGTAAACTGTGTTTATCGCATAGATTTCAAATTTAGGTTTTACTTTGTTGACAGCTGAACGTACTAAAAAGTGTTATGGGGCTCTTCAATTACTGAGCCAAATCGGGCTGTTTTGTCTGTTAGCCTGGGGAATGGATCTAGTCGCGGTTTATTTCGAACTCCCTATTCCAGGCAGTGTATTGGGACTTGCTATCCTGTTGTTGTTAATGGGGTTAAAACTGGTACCGGAAAAGTCGGTCAAGCTTGGAGCAAGATGGTTAACCGGTGAGTTATTGCTGTTTTTTATTCCTCCTGTTATCTCAATTATTAAGTATGAAAGCCTTTTCGAGCAATATTCGGTTCCTTTGATACTCACATTAGTGATTGGTAGCGTTTGTGTGCTACTCGGTACGGGGTTTGTGGTCGATAGAGTATTTAGGTTTGAAACTAAGATGAATATTAAGCGCCTCAATGCAGAAAAATCGATAGGGGTAATATAGATGTCCCAGTCAATGTTAGCGGTGATAAGCCTGGCTTTTACACTCTCGTGCTACTTTTTGATTAAACAGCTGTACCGAAAAAAGAGGGTATGGTGGTTAGCCCCCATCTTTATGGTGCCAGTAGTTATTGTCATTTTTGTCATTAGTCTGAAAATTCCTCTCCCAGCATATTTTGAATATACCCATTGGCTAGTGGCCCTGTTAGCTCCCGCGACCATCGCATTCTCTGTGCCTATATATAGAGAGCGAAAATTGATCTTTAGCTATCCGTTAACGATTGGACTTGGGGTGGTGACAGGTCTGCTGTTAGGGCTCTTCTCATCATGGGGATTGACTAAGATATTCTCACTGCCGCCAGAGTTGTCTCACAGTACGTTAGTGCGCTCTGTGTCGATGCCATTTGCAATGGAAGCCACGTCTGCATTTGGCGGGGTACCTGAGTTGACCGCGATGTTGGTACTGCTCACCGGAATTATCGGCATGTTAGTGTGTGAGCCTTTGTTCAAGCTAGCGAAAATAAGCTCTCCTTTAGCAATAGGCGTAGCATTAGGAGCCGCCGCTCACGGTGCCGGAGCCGCAAAAGCCAGTGAGTTTGGACCGGAGCAGGGAGTGGTTGCCAGTTTAACGATGATCTTTACTGGTGTTGCTATGGTGCTTGGTGCCCCGTTCTTTTCGATCTTCTTAGTTTAATACTCAGGCTTTATCTGTAGGGATTTGAATTACAGTTCATTAATCAAATTATCAGTAAGTTAATTGACCTACTTATAAAAGAAGCTTAAAAGCAATGAATTTAACCTCCTTCATACCAGTCCGTTTAGCTTTTGTTACCTTGGTTTCACATTTCTTTATATGGGTAACAATCCGGCTGTTATCGTCATCACATTCATGCGTATCCGACTTTGTCGGCACTCATCGTTAACACATTTCATGGTTAATCGTTACAAAGTTGATCTACATCATGTCACCAGCCGCCTACAATTATTACTTGCAACTAGCTAACTCACACACGGGCAACAAATTCGTAACCATCTGTATTCCTGCGTTAAAAATAACATTTATCCGATTCCATTCCCCCAAAAATCGCAAGCCTGAACACGGGCGAATCGACGTTTCTACGTGTAAACCCTTAGTAGCCTTAGGTGCAAACACGGATAAAAAAAGCACCTATAAAGCCATATGGTTAGCCCCAGATAAACCATAAGTTTGCCGAGCATCTGATCCTAGGTCACCGCTCAAGACAAACGACAACCAACTAATCAACAAATCCAAAAAAGGTACCTTGATGAATAGAATAACTAAAACTGCGTTAGTGGTAGCTGCATTTTTCTCAGCATCTTCTTTCGCTGGCTATGAAGTCCAAATCGACGATAGTTCGAAGTTGACCTTCGGCGGCTACTTCAAAGCCGACCTGCGTAATGTCAGTGGCGATCAGGCTTATCGTGACTATTGGATTGGAACCAGTACCAGCGCGCCAGATACCAATCAAACCAGCCTCCAGGCCAAAGAATCGCGCTTCAATGTCAAGTTCACACATGGCGAAGTGACTGGATTCCTCGAGTATGATTTCTTCGGTGGTGGCGGTAATGCATTGGTTTCTAACTCATACACACCGCGTATGCGTCATGCCTTTATTTCTTACAAGAACTGGAAAGTCGGCCAGACTTGGTCAACCTTTATGCCACTGGCTTCTATCGCCGAGGCACTGGACTTTGGTGGAGCGCACGTAGGTCAGGTATTCATTCGTCAAACCCAGATCCGTTATACTAATGGTGGTCTGGAACTGGCATTAGAAAACCCAGCCAATGCTACCGATGCCAACCAAAGTATCCCCGATGCCGTGGCGCGTTACACTTACAAAGGTGATTTTGGTCAGGTGGCGGTTGCCGCGCTGGCTCGCACCTTCGATGACAACGGTGTGGCCGGTCATGCCGACGGCACTCAGTTGGCTTACAGCATAAGTGGTAAAATCAATACCTTTGGTAAAGATGACTTCCGCTTCGCTTACAACGCGGGCGCTGCAGGTCGTTATATTTCACCTGGCCACAACGCGGGCGATAAGGTTAATGCTGATGGCAGTGGTGATCTGCTGGCAACGCAAGCCTACACCGTCGCTTATCGCCACTTCTGGACTGATGACTTGCGCTCTACCGTTTACTACGGCCACTCTGAAGTTGAAGATTTCAATGGCGTGAGTGCTGACTCAGATCGCAATCACTACGGCGTCAACCTGATCCAGCAGCTTACCAAGCAGTTAAGCGTGGGCGTTGAATTCGGCAACTATGATGCGGATATCTCTGCCACTGACACTGCTGACTCTGATTACGTCCAGCTTTCGGCCAAGTACGTACTCTAAACAACTGCGCGGCATAATCAATTTTATGTCGCCGGTTTTCCTAGAGCCTGTTGACCTGAAAATCCGCGTACTTGCCCTGATATCAATCAATCAAGCAAGCATGGCGGGAAAGAAAGAACTCAAACTGGCAGTCATCCATCTGCCCCTAGAGAATAAGCTCCAAAAGGTCATCCTGTGGGATGGTTGGCCTTGTCCCTCTGACCATAAACATGAGGGCAAAAAACACCCCTAACTTAATTCCCACAACATGGCTAGTTTGCCATGATTTTACCCGAAGCATGACCCCGCTTCGGGTATTTTTTTTCAATATGGCAACGCCCTGAAAATACAGCGTGAATAGTGTTACCGATCCAAGCCATGATCGATGGCATAACGCACCAGACCGGCCGTACTGTCTATCGCTAGTTTCTGTTTGATATTACGCTTGTGGGTCTCGACCGTGCGTACACTGACATTCATCTCCAGCGCAATGCGTTTATTGTTCATCCCCAGCGATATCAACCGTAACACCAACTGCTCCCGCTGGGTTACCAAGACTTGCTTGCCACTGGCGAGCTCCTGCGACAAGGTGTCTGTGACCTCGGCACTGAAATAGCGCTTGCCGGCGGCAACTTTTTTTATGGCTTCAATCAGTTCCTTACCGGGTACATCCTTGAGAATATAGCCATCAGCACCGTAGCGCATTGCCGCCATAATATATTCTCTGTTGTCATGCATGCTCAACATCACCACCTTGCATGACATCTCCTGCTCTTTAATCAGCTCAAGCAGATACATGCCATCCATTTGCGGCATATTAATATCCGTCAACACCAGATCGATCGGAATATCCTTGAGGATTGCCAGTGCCTGAAGACCATTGTCGGCTTCTGCTTGCACCTCAATGTCACTGTCAAGGCTCAGACGATGCCGTAACCCTTCGCGAAACAGGGGGTGATCGTCCACCAGAAGCACACGGATCATAACAGTCCCCCAGTGGCAGAATCGGCTCGATAACGCAACTCACTCTGGGGAATACGTGCCACCAGCGTCACTCCTTTGCCAATAGATGACTCCACCTTGAGCTCACCATTATAAAAATTCACTCTTTCCTTCATATTCCTCAGGCCTATTCCCTCAAACGGGGTAGATTTTTTCTCATAGCATTCATAGTTAAACCCTAGACCATCATCATGAACTTCCAAGGTCAGCCATCCCGGAGTCAGTCCGATCGAAATCAGCACATTTTTAGCCCCCGAGTGACGTTCAATATTGGTTAGCGATTCCTGTACAATGCGGTAAAGCGCGCAGCTAAGCTCGGTTGACAGGATCTTGCGCACCGATAATCGCTGCACCTTGACCTCGATACCTGTACGCAACGAAAACTCCCTGCCCAACTCTATTAACGCCGCTCCCAGCCCATAATCCTCGAGGATGGCCGGATGTAACTGATGCGAGATATTACGGATATCGAGCATAATCTGCCGCGTCAGTGTAATCGACTTCTCCAGTTCCGGACTAGAATCGCCGCCATATTCCTGTTTCAATTGGGCGGTTTCCATAGCAAACAGGGCCGCGGCAATAGTTTGGCTAACCCCATCGTGCAACTCTCTTGAAACCCGCTTACATTCCTCTTCCTGGGTCTGATAAATCCGCTCGTTGAGCGTTCTGAGCTTAGCATTTGCGAGTCGCTTCTCACCCACACGCATAAAAATGCCGCCTATAAACACGGCGCTGACCGCTAAGATACCTATCGTCAGAGTCATGAGGGAGGTGTTGCGGATATGGCGACTGATAGCGGTGCTCAATAATGCCGCCTCCTCATCGATATCATCAATATAAACGCCGGTACCAAACATCCACTCCCACTGTCCCAATACCTCGGCATAGGCGAGTTTTTGCCCCAGTTGACCGTCATTGGAGGGCTGGTTGAATAGGTAAGTGAGATAACCGCCGCCTTTCCTCGCCCCTGAGATTAACTCTTGGATAAAGTGGACTCCGTTGTCGTCAGCCAAGTCCAGCCAATTTTTACCGACCCGCCACTCCTGATCGGGTAAGACCAGGCTATTGCCATCTAGATCGTAGGCGAAGAAGTATCCGTTTTTACCGAAGCGCATTTCGGCCAGCATGGACTTAACTTCTTGTTGGGTTTGTTGCTTGTCATCGTTCTTATTTTGATGGAGATGCTTGATAGCCACATTGGCGATCGCCAGATAATTTTTCAGCTCTTCTTTGCGGTGATCGATAATACTCTGCCGATAAACGTCGACCACATGCTGGGAGAGATCTCTATACTGCATTTGAGTCACAAACAACACCAGTATCAGAGATATAATGAGTGGAAGTACGGTGATTAGCTGTAACTTATGGTTAATATTCATCGCTGATAACTACTCCTCAATATCCGGGAACGCACTCTCCCGCAAAACGGGGTTTATATTAACAGTTAATTAACCACAGAGTCGTAACAAATACCCATTAATAGTGGGGCTAAATCAAAGATACGGCAATAATTCACCTTGGCAACGGCACCGCAACCAGGCACTGACTTTAATCAAGAATAACAATATGTAGCTGTATTCACCATAAAGCACAACAAAAATGCAGGTTTACAATCGGAATAAATGGTCATGTTCATTTTCCGCTCCTGCTTCAGTGTCATTTACCGATCTTACGACCGTCTCTCGACACTCATCGATAACACATTTCACGGTTAATCGTTACAAAGTTGATCTGCATCATATTGCCAGCCCCCTACAATTATTTCCTGCAACGAGTTAACCTACACGCGAGTAACAACCTTGTAACCGACTGTATTGTCTGGTTAAAAGCGACGATTACCTGATACACTCCCCTAAAAATAGAAATCATGAACATGGGTAAACTGGCGTTTCTACGTGTAAACCCTTAGTAGCCTTAGGTGCAAACACGGATAAAAAAAACACACACAAAGCCATATGATTAGCCCCAGATAAAAAATACATTTGGCGGGCATCTGACCTTAGGTCACAGCTCAAGACAAACAACAAGAACCAACGAGTCAAAAGTTCCGCTAAAATCTAGAAATAACTCTAAGTAACAAAATAAGATAATAAGAGGCAAGCATGACCTTTATTCAACTACTCGCAAGTCTAACGCCGGTGATCAGTGTAATGCTATTTTTAGTATTACTGAAGATGCCCGCATCACGGGCAATGCCCATTTCTGCAATCTTAACCGGCCTAGCTGCCGTGTTTGTCTGGCAAATGGATACGACCTTTTTGGCCGCATCCGTTGTAGAAGGATTGCTTGCTGCATTGACACCATTGAGTATTATCTTTGGTGCTGTGTTCCTGCTTAATACCCTGAAGTATTCAGGCGCGATGGATACCATTCGCGCAGGTTTCACCAATATCAGTGCCGATGCCCGTGTGCAGGTGATCATCATCTGTTGGTTGTTTGGCTCATTCATCGAAGGTAGTGCCGGCTTCGGTACACCCGCTGCCATCGGCGCACCTTTGCTGGTGTTATTGGGTATTCCCCCTATTGCCGCCGCGGTTGTTGCCCTGATTGCTGACTCTGCGTCCGTATCTTTCGGTGCAATTGGTCTACCGGTATTGTTTGGTATGGAACAGGGTCTGACTTCTGGTGGCGTCAACATGGCAGCCGAACAGATTGCCCAGCATGGTGGCAGCTTTGCCGATTATGCGCAGTTTATCGCTATGCATATGATCACCATAGATCTTGTTACTGGTACCCTAATTCCTCTGGTCATGGTGTCCTTGCTGACAGGTTTCTTCGGTCGCAACAAGTCATTCACCGAAGGCTTTGCCATCTGGAAGTTTGCTCTGTTTGCCGGACTGGCATTCACAGTTCCGGCCTGGATCATCAACTTCGTCGCTGGCCCCGAGTTCCCATCGGTTATTGGTGCACTGGTTGGTATGGCTATCGTTATCCCAGTTGCTAAAAAAGGCATTATGTTGCCTAAGACTCCCTGGAATGATTTTGCCGAAAACGACGGCCAGAAAGAGTCTAAAGTAGCTTCCACTGCTAAGTTCTCACAAATTGCCGCCTGGACTCCCTATATCATCATGGCGGCCTTGTTGGTGCTATCTCGTGTTATTGGCCCGCTAAAATCATGGTTGCTGAGCTTCAATGTCAAGTGGACAGGTCTGATGGGTACCGAGCTGAGTGCCGGATTCAAGACCCTGTATGCACCGGGCGCCTTCTTCGTCGCCGTATGTATCTTGGGTTTCTTCTTGTTCAGAATGAACAAGAAAGCCATCAGTGAGTCTATTACGGTATCGTGCCGTTCTATGGTGCCGACTATTATCTCTTTAGGTGCTTCTGTGCCTATGGTGAAGATTTTCTTGAACTCAGGTACCAACGAGTCAGGTTTGGCTTCAATGCCTGTCGCCCTAGCCGATACCTTGGCTGGCAGTATGGGTGCGGTATGGTCTTGGGTTGCCCCTGTCGTTGGTATCTTCGGTGCCTTCCTTTCAGGCAGCGCCACTTTCTCTAATATGATGTTCTCCGGCCTGCAGTATAGCGTCGCCGACAGCATTGGCATGAACCACGCTATGGTACTGGCTCTGCAGGGCATTGGTGCCAACGCTGGTAACATGATGTGTGTGATGAACGTCGTTGCCGCCGCGACCGTAGTAGGTATGGCGGGAAGAGAATCAGAAATTATTCGTAAGACTATGCCGGTAGCCTTGGCCTACGCCATGATTGCGGGCACCATAGCCTTCCTCTGGGGCGGTTTCTAAAAAGTAATACTCAATCAATCAGAGCCACATATCCCGGCTCTGATTGCTCTTAATCATTGCGAGTAAAGAGATAAGTCAAATGTCGATAAATTATAAAGCTGTAGTCAGCGATTTACGTAAGCAACTCGGTGACAAACCTGTGACGGATGAGTATGTTCGTCGCTTCGCATGGTCAACCGACGCCAGCTATTTCAGAATTGTTCCTGAAGTCGTTGTTCATGCCGAAAACATGGAAGAAGTTAAGCGTACCTTAGCTGTTGCCCGTGAGCATAATGCCCCTGTGACTTTCCGCGCGGCAGGCACCAGCTTGGCCGGTCAAGCACTTGGTGAAGGTATTTTACTTATTCTGGGCCATGATGGCTTCAGAAAGATTGAAGTCAGTGACGATGCTAGACAAATCACCCTTGGCTCGGCCGTCATAGGTTCCGATGCCAACGCTGTGTTAGCGCCGCTTAACCGTAAAATTGGCCCAGATCCGGCGACGATTGCCTCGGCAATGATTGGCGGGATTGTCGCCAACAATGCCTCGGGTATGTGCTGTGGTACTGCACAAAACAGTTACCAGACCATAGCGTCGGCCAAGCTATTGTTCGCAGATGGTACCGAGCTCGACACGGGTTGTAAAAAATCTAAGGTCGCATTCGCCAAATCTCATGGTGACATGCTTGAGGGAGTGCATCAACTGGCTCATAAGACGCGCCACAACATTGTGCTTGCCGACAGAATACGCAAAAAATACTCCATCAAGAACACTACAGGCTACGGCATCAACGCGTTGATCGATTTCAACGACCCATTTGACATCATTAATCACCTGATGGTTGGTATGGAAGGCACATTGGCCTTCATCAACGAAGTAACCTACCACACGGTCAATGAAGCCAAATTTAAGGCTTCGGCCCTAGCCGTTTTCCACAATATGGAAGATGCGGCTCGTTCGATCCCATTGATCAATGGCGAAAGTGTTGCGGCAGCCGAACTGCTCGACTGGCCATCCATCAAGGCCGTTACCGGCAAACCTGGGATGCCAGAATGGTTGTCCGAGTTGCCACCTCTGTCAGCTATTTTGCTGATCGAATCCCGTGCCGACGATGCCGATACCTTGGATGCCTATACCAAGGATGTGATCACTAAGCTTGAAGGATTTGATTTTCTTCGTCCGATAAGCTTTACCTGTGATGCTGCCGTATATGGCGAGTATTGGGCCATGCGTAAGGGGCTGTTCCCCATCGTTGCTGGTGAGCGTCCCAAAGGCACGTCGGTTATTATCGAAGATGTAGCGTTTAAGCTTGAACACCTAGCCACCGCCGCGAGTGATATTACTGCGCTAATGCACAAATTCGGTTATCCCGAAGGCTGCATCTATGGGCACGCATTAGCCGGTAATTTCCACTTCATCATCACGCCAGCCTTCTCGACTCAGGATGATATCGACAATTTCCATGCCTTTATGGACGAAATTGCTGAAATGGTGATCAACAAGTACGACGGCTCGATGAAAGCCGAGCACGGTACTGGTCGCGCCGTAGCCCCCTACGTTGAGATGGAGTGGGGATCGGATGCTTACGCTCTGATGAAGAGCATCAAGCAGCTATTTGATCCTCAGGGGATCCTGAATCCAGGAGTCATCTTAAACGATGATCCAAAAATTCACGTCAAGGACATCAAACCCTGTCCGGTAGTCGATGACTTTGTCGATAAATGTCTTGAGTGTGGTTTCTGTGAGAAGACCTGTCCGACCTCAGCGCTGAACTTCACTCCGCGTCAGCGTATTGCTACATTGCGTGAGATTGCTCGTTTGGAGCAAAGTGGTGATCAGCAGGCCGCCGATACCATGCGCGCTGCCGCCAAGTACGACGTTATTGATACTTGCGCCGCCTGTCAGCTGTGTACCATAGCCTGCCCGGTCGATAATAAAATGGGTCAATTGGTACGTAAACTTAGAACCCCATCCATCAGCAGTGGTCAGCAAAAGTTCCTCGATTTTCAGGCTAATCACTTCGGCGCGGTTAATGGCGTGATCAGTACTGGTTTTGATATCTTGGGTGTGATCCATAAGATCACCGGCGACGGTATTACCGGCACTATGATGAAGGCTGGACGACTTATCAGCGGTGAAGTGCCTTACTGGAATCCTTCTTTCCCTATAGGCGGCAAACTTCCGAAGGTTTCTGCACCTAAGCCTGGACAGGAAACTGTGGTTTACTTCCCAGCCTGTGGTGGACGTACTTTCGGACCTACGCCTGTTGATACCGATAAGCGACCACTACCGGAAGTTGTAGTGACGCTATTGGAGCGAGCTGGCTATAACGTGATCACTCCACCTAAGACCCGCGATCTGTGCTGTGGTCAGATGTGGGAGTCTAAGGGCGACTTTAAAAATGCCGATGCAAAACGTCTCGAGTTGATTCAGGCTGTTTCAGCCATGACACAAGGCGGAAAGTTCCCAGTGATCATCGATGCGCTCTCATGTACCAAGCGAACCTTAGCTGGTGATGCAAGCTTGGCTGAGAAGGTAGAGATAGTGGATCTGGTTGAGTTTATGCATGACAAATTGTTGCCTAAACTGACCATTAAGAAGAAATCACACGCGGCATTGCATCTTGGTTGTAGCGCCAGAACCATGAAGGTTGAACCTAAAATGACCGCAATCGCGGATGCCTGTTGTAATCAGGTTATTCGTCCTGCAGGGATCGAATGCTGTGGTTATGCGGGTGAAAAAGGCCTCTATAAGCCAGAGATCAATGCCAGTGCACTGCGTAACATTAAGAAGTTGATCCCGGTCGATGTGAAGGAGGGCTATTACGCTAACCGTATGTGTGAAGTCGGTCTGACTCAACATAGTGGCATCCCTTATCGTCATCTGGCCTATCTGCTCGAAGAGTGTACCCGTGGCTAAGTGCCACTAAACTGAAGTTATCAATAGGGGGCTGATTTCAGCCCCCTTTTTCTATCTATATTAGGTCGAGAGATAACACATTGATGCGTTAGTTTTTCAATAAGCTTGCACACAGTTTGACGAAGTCTGATGAGGTAACAATACCTTCTATTTCACCTTGAGTGCCAACCACGGGCAGGCAGCCTAGCTTGTTCTCGATAAAGTATTCTACAACGATAGACAGTGGCTCATCTGCAGTTAACTTTTGAAAATCGGTATCCATTAAGTCTTCTACAACTTGTCCTCGCTCTTTTCTGTCCAACGCGTTTGCGCCATATTTATGCATCATGGTCATCACG
>SDWK01000124.1 GCA_004195335.1 Shewanella sp. | reverse complement strand
AGACATGATCATCGTATCGGGTTTTAACGTCTACCCTAACGAAGTCGAAGAGGTTCTTGCCAGCCATGACGCAGTGCTCGAATGTGCAGTAGTAGGAATAGACAGTGAACGCAGTGGTGAGGCGGTAAAGGCAGTTATTGTGCTCGCCAACAATGAGGCCGACACCATCGACATTGAGTCCAGCATTTTAGCCTACTGCCGCGAACAGTTGACCGCCTATAAGATCCCTAAGGTGGTCGAGTTTGTTTCTATGCTGCCAAAGTCCACTGTAGGCAAGATCTTGAGAAGAGAGTTAAGGAAAAGCTAGGAAGCAACGAGCTTCGAGTTGCGAGTTGCGAGCTAAAGAGAAGGCTGAGAAAGCTGTAAGCTAGTGCATAGGGAACTCCTCAGCTCCCTGTTAGCTTCTCTAACAATCAACGTAGTTGATGCCGCACAGGCGAAGCCGTCCGCGGAGCGATAGGCCGAAGGCCATCTTCTATCGCTCCCCCGAGCCTAGTCTCTCTTTATAGTCCTTCAATCCAGGCCTGAACAACAGGCCTGACATCTGGGCTAACCACGACTCCCATATGACTGACACCCGGCAATAACGTCACCTGCACCCGTTTATTATCGGGAGTCGATTGCGCAATCACAGGCTGATACTGCTCCGCAAACATGGTTTCATCGGCAGTACCCGCCAACACCAGCAGTGGCTGAGATATCGAACTAAGGTCGGCTTCATAATCCCGTGGGGCGAACGAGGTGTTGAGACGGAACGAGTAGGCTAAGGTCTCTGTGCCGTTTCGAAAGGCTTGAGGCATATTAAACTCGATACTGGTTAAATTATCGAAACTATGGATGCCGATGTTATTGAGCAAACTCAGGCCGATAATTCGCGCCGTGTAGGGCGTTGCCCAGCCACCGGCATTGGGCCTTGTCGTCGGCGCATTATAAAAAATAAATGGCGCAAGCAGCAGGTAAGCATCGGCTTGGTCTCCATATTGTCCACCGGCAAACCGTATCGCTAACCCGCCACCCGATGAGTGCCCACCCATGATGATACTGGAATCGGGTGAATCCTGTTTTATTCCTATAATCAAATCGGCAAGGTCATCTTCGAACTGGCCGATATAATCGATATCGCCACGTCTCTGCGGGTCAACGCCATGACCACGTAGATCCGGCGTATAGACCTGCGCCAAGCCCTGTTCACTGATAAATTTGGCCAGCGGATAAAACTGTTGGCTGTGCCAGCCGGAGCCATGGAGTAAAATTAACACCTTGTCGGAATCGGAAGAGTAATACCGATATTGAAGTTGGCCTTGCCCTCTTGTGCCATAGCTTTGCAGTGGCGGCATCTGACTGTAGTCGATTAACATCTCACCAAAGTTAATACCGGCTTGCTTGTCAGGCGAGTCTGGTTCGCTCGATTCTGACGACGGTACACCAAACAGGGTAAGACTCATCGCAATGAGAAGGTAAATCCCCATAGAGATCAGCACAGAAAACAGCACTTTTTTGATGATTTTGGTCATATAGTTCCCTCTACGAAAAAACGTATCAGCGAATAACTGGCTCCACTTTGATTCCTACAACTAACCTGAAATCAGAGCCAATTGCTTTAAGTCCTCATTTATCATTCAAGAGCTCTCGGTCAAGAGTTGCAGGCTGGCAAACTCGCGATACAACTCACTCGATGCCATCAACTCCTGATGAGTACCACTTGCGATTAACTGCCCCTTGTCTAACACTAAAATACGATCTGCGTTGAGCACGGTTGCCAGTCGGTGAGCAATAATCAAGGTCGTCTTGCCCACCATCAAGTTATCTAAAGCCTGTTTAACCTTTTGCTCGCTAATCGCATCGAGTGCACTGGTCGCCTCATCCAGCAGCAGAATGGGTCTATTGGCCAGGATGGCTCTGGCGATGGCGATTCGCTGCTTCTGTCCACCCGATAACCTCACTCCCCGCTCTCCCAGATAAGTTTGATAACCGTCGGTAAACTCAGTGATAAACTCATCGGCTTGCGCCGCTTTACAGGCTTCAATAACCTCGGCCGGAGTAGCGTCCAGTCTGCCGTAGCGCACATTTTCCAGCACACTGGTAGCAAAGATGACCGACTCTTGTGGGACTAATGCATACTGTTGGCGCAGCGTCTGTGGGGCCAGCATCGCGATATCTATGCCATCAAGCTCAATAGTGCCACTATCGAGCAGATAAAAGCGCTGCAACAACTCAAACAGGGTACTCTTGCCTGCACCACTCGCGCCCACCAGCGCGACACGTTCTCCGGATTTTATCTCGGTATCCAAGCCGCAGATAACTTGCGATTCATTGGACGTCGAATCGCCATTCTCTTGAATATTTTGGTAGGAGAAACACACCTGTTTAAGGGTCAGTTCACCCGTGACCTTTTCAGGTAAGGTCATAGGGTTAGCGACGGTTGGAATGTCTATCGGCGTCTCCACTAACTCAATCAAGCGCTCTGAAGCGCCAGCCGCTCTTTGGATCTCACCGATAACCTCGCTGATGGTCGCCACCGACCCTGCCACCATTAATGCATAGAACATAAAGGCCGACAATTCACCACCGGATATACTCCCGTTCATGACATCCTGAGCCCCCACCCAAGTCACCAGAGCGATGGCCAATATAGTGAGAAACATCACCAGGGCGATCAAAATGGAACGGTATCGAATTCGCCCCTTAGCCGCACTCATTATGGCTTCGACGCGCTCGTTAAATAAGGCTCTATCACGGTCTTCATGGGTATAAGCTTGCACCGTATGGATCTCGTGCAGGCTCTCATCGACATAGGCCCCTAAGTCACCGACTCGATCCTGACTCTGACGGGACAGATCTCTCACCTTGCGGCCAAAGAAGAAGATAGGCCCTAACACCATAGGGACTGCCAGCAATACCAGCCCGGTCAGTTTAAAGCTGGTTATCGCCATCATCACTATGCCACCGACAACGGTAACACTCGCACGCAGAGCCATAGAGAGGCTCGAACCAACAACCGATTGCAGCAGAGTTGAATCGGCGGTGAAGCGAGAGATCACCTCTCCTGTTCGCAACTTGGCATAGAAGCCCGGCGAGAGTTTTAGCAGGTGGTCATAGACCTTCAAACGTATATCTGCACTCACCCGCTCACCGAGCCAGGTCATCAGATAGAAACGGCAGAAGATGGCGGAACTGCTTATGGCGGTGATACCTATCACCAGAAAAATGATCTCATTGAGTCGGTCGCCGTTATCCTGCAAGAAGCCCTCATCAACCATCAAGCGGACCCCTTGGCCTAGCGAAAGCCAAGCCAGAGAACCGATAAACAAGAAGATAATGGCCGCTATGACTCTGGACTTATAGGGACGAAGAAAGCCACCAATCCAGGGTAACACCGATCTCTTGGCCATATCAGAACCAGAGGGAGTTGGCGTAACATCTTTAGTACTCGCGGTCATGGGTGAAGCTGAAGTCGTATCTTGACTCAATGGAAGTTCCTTACTTGGAGCAACAACTAAAATACAGTGAATAATTTTATCTAACTCGCTCACTGAACAAGTTATTCTAATAAAGAGAGAATATCAAAACCCACATATGAAAGTCGGTTTTGTTTGTATCAAAAAATGAGTATCGTTTGACTGAATTTATCCTAATTAAAGTATATAGTCTTCTCTCATTCAGAATCGATACTAATGCAGAGTAGCAGCAAAAAAACTATGGCAAAGAACATCTCAGAAGAAACCCAAAATGAAGCGATGAAAGTGGCCAAGGCTACTCAAAAACCAAAGCAGACTAAGGAACAGACGAAGCTTATCGCCTTAGGCATTGAGAAAGGCATCGCTGAATATAAGAAACAACAGAAGAGCAAGGCCCGAGATAGAGACAAGTCCCGTAAGCAGGAGGTGAGAGCCAAGGCGCGCACAGCCGAAACGGCAGATAGCGATACCGCAGACATTGAGACTAAGCCGAATCGTCAACTGCTGCCTTGGGGATTACTAGTGATTAGCTGGATTGGTTTTGTCGGGTTCTACCTTTTGAAGTAAGAGTTTAAAATAAGAGTTTGAAGTAAAAGATAGCATCGAGTCACGAGTCACGAGTCACGAGTCACGAGTCACGAGTCACGAGTCAAAAATACGGGCTAAGACGGCTTCGAGCCAGAAAAAAAGCAGGGAAAGTTGTCAGTATGTTTGCAAGCTTCACAATCCAGCTAAGGTTTGAACAAAGCTGGATTCTGCTCTTTACAAAGAATGAGTTCAGAATGACAGCCAAGAGTTAGCAAGCTTCCAGCCTGAAACATTCGCGGCTAAAGCCGCTCCTACATGGGCTATATCAAGCTCGTAACTCCCAGCTCGTAGCTATTCAGCTTACACCGCCCTCTGCACACCTTGTATTAGCAAGCCTTTGAGTTCGGCTATCTGCTGTTTGAGCTCCGCCACATCGGCAGCACTGGCAGGTTGCTCCGCTTCTGTTTTCGGCTCTACTTTGTGACGATTAAGATTAGCCGCTTCCTCTTCGGCCTCTTGCTCCAAGCGCATCGCCTGTGTTTCCTGGGTCATCACATCGAGGACCGCCCCCACCATCATGTTGAGAAACACAAAGGCCGTCAGGAAGATAAAACTGAGATAATAGATCCAACTCAGCGGATAAACCGCCATGGTTTCATACATTACAGAGGTCCATGATTCGAACGTCGACACCCTAAACAGGGTCAGCATAGCGACCGAAACGTCGCCCCAAAGAAAGTCATTGATATGGGCGAATAACATGCTGCCGATGGCGCCATAGATATAGAAGATCACAAACATTAACAGCGCGATATAACCCATGCGCGGAATGGCCTTAAGCAAGGCATTCACTAACATCCTCAATTCGGGGATCATAGAGACGAGTCGTAGCACCCTAAAAATACGCAACAAACGGGCGATGAGAATTCCGGCACCACCTGCTGGGATTAAACTACCAATCACAATCAAGGTATCGAAAATATTCCAGCCATTACTGAAAAACTTCTTAGGACCATTGCTCGCTAAAAATCGAATCACAATTTCGATGGCAAAAAACACAGTAATGCCGACATCCAACACTACCAGACTATTCTCCACCCAAGATGGAAGGTGATAAGTGTGTGCCCCGATCGACAAGGCGGATACTATGATCACAAAAATCACAAAGCCCTGAAAGGCTTTACTATTATCAATAAGCTTAAGCTTGTCCTGTATGCCAGAAACATTCGCCAGCACGGCATTCCCCTCTATATTAAGATTAAGAAATATCAAAGAAAGAACAGATGTTTACATCTGATCAGATAAAGATGAAAGTAAAAAAATCTGCAGAAATTCAAGGACGATACGAGATTTAAAATGCTTAAGCGCCTTCGACCCATTCCGCAGCCGGCGGACTCTAGCAGGAGTAGCTTAAGAT
>SDWK01000110.1 GCA_004195335.1 Shewanella sp. | reverse complement strand
AATCCCAACATAATAAGTCTAAATAATTAGATAGGTAAAGTTATAATTAATATTCATGGGGTTTGGCGAGCAAGTTTGTCTAGAAATAAAGATTAATAAGTGGAATGAATAGGACAGGGTGAGTATTTACCTGAGCTTTTTGTTGTTAATATCTCAATAAGTGGGGTCAGAGTTAGAATACTAAATAAATGGGGTCAGACTCTGCCCCCATTTATTAGGAACCAAGCTAAATGTGATAGGGAAGCTGGAGGTTAGATAGCTCCAGCTACTCGATTAGCTGTAGATTTACTTATGGCGTTACGATATTGAACCAAAACTCAAAATCATCCAACATACCTTGAAGCTCTTTAAATTTACCTTTGGTGCCTTCAACTTTAATGGCGCCGTTCTTCACGCCTTCGGCTACCGTCAATTTACCCAGCATAATCTTATCGAGTGTTACACGGGTAGTCATAATCGTAGTGTCAGCGTCATCATCAAGACCAATACGGTTATTAAGTGTAGAGTTCTGCAAGATCAAAGTATAAAGCTCGTTGGTATCAGTGAAGTTAAATCCAATTTTCATCTTTTTGCCTACGGCCTTCTCCGGATTCAGGCGTACTGCCATGTAATCGAGCAACATGGTTGCTGACATGTTTTGCACAATATCCGGGCTTGCGGTATTTGGCGTTGGCATCACTTTGACCCCGGTACGCAATTCGCGCGCACCTGATAGATAAAAGTTGCGCCATGGACCGGATTCAGCAACATATCCTAACTGTTCTAAAGTATCAGCTAGGAGAGCTTTTGCTTGCTGGTTGTCTGGATCTGCAAAAACCACATGGCTTAACACCTCAGCAGTCCAACGATATTCGCCCTTAGCATAAGTATTTTGGGCCTGTTTAATCACATTATCTGCGCCTCCCATAAACTCGACATATTTTTTAGCCGCAGGCTCTGGTGCAAGTTTATGGAGGTGAGCTGGGTTTCCGTCAAAATAGCCCAGATAGAAGTTGTAGATGGCACGTGCATTATGGCTGATGCTACCGTAGTAGCCATGGCTTGCCCAGTTATTGTCAAGGTCCGCAGGCAGTTTTACCATATCGCCAATTTCATCCATGGTATAGCCGTGATTGGCTAAACGGAGTACCTGATCGTGGAGGAATTTGTAAGTATCACGTTGTTGAGCAACATGCTTTTTAATATCTTGAGTTCCCCAGCTAGGCCAGTGGTGTGGAGCAAAAAGTACGTCAGATTTATCGCCCCATTTCAACAGCATATTATCAATATGTTTAGCCCAAACTTTTGAGTCTCGTACTTTTGCTCCGCGCAGGGTGTAGAGGTTATGCATGGTGTGGTTGACGTTTTCGGCAGGGCATAATGCACGGTACTCTTTGATGTAGTAATGCATTTCAGATGGCGCTTCCGTATTCAGTGTCAACTGAAATTCAAAATGGAGTCCGTCTATAACATGATCTTCCCAATCTTCTTTGATGATATTTGTCGGTGCAACCAGTGTGACCGTTCCTGCAGAGGTTGTGGTACCCAGACCCGCTCCGATATTACCTTTAACATCTTTTGGCAGTACGTTGCCATACATGTAAGAGGCTCGGCGACTCATTGCATTACCCGCCATAACATTCTCGGCAATGGCATTATTCATAAAATCGTAAGGGGCAAAAATTTTAACCTTTCCAGCTTTTAGATCATCGTCATTAACAATACCGCGGACTCCACCGAAATGATCAACATGGGAATGCGAATAGATCACGGCTTTGACTGGTTTTTTGGGACGGTGTTCAAAGTAGAGATCAAGCGCCGCTTTGGCCGCTTCTGCCGAAACAAGCGGATCCATAATGATTAGGCCACTTTTCCCTTCGATGATAGTCAGGTTTGCGAGGTCATAATTCCTAACTTGATAGATGTGGTCGTGAACTTTGAAAAGCCCAGCAATATTCACCAGAAGCATCTGACGCCAAAGGCTTGGGTTGACTGTCGCAGGCGCTTTCTTTTTCAAGTTCTGCATAAAGTCAAATTCCTTGGTGCTGAATATGATGTTTCCATCTTTATCCTTGATGACTTCCTCGCCACGAGCGATAAAACCCTTTTGTGCGTTTTTAAAATCGCGAGAGTCTTTAAACGGTAGCACTTTGAGCAGATCTGTATTGATTATCTGAGTAAAGCTTGTTGCATCTTTCTCAACACCTAAAGGTTTAGCTGCTATACCTGAACCACCGCCACTGGCAAATGCCAGTGAGCCGAACAAAGAAAGACTTAACAAGATTATGACGGCCATATTCAATTCACGTTTCATTTCTGTTTACCCCTATTATGTTTATCCCTGTTATGTACCTGTTTTAGCGCGAAGCCATTTGTGAGAAATTAAGTGCCAGTGATGATTATTTTTTGCCAAAAGCATCAATACTGATGAAAGTATAGAACCCATTAACAACAAGTCTATTATTTGCGATTTATACTTAATAAGTGGTAATAAATGGCTATATATAGTGTCTTTCCGGCGATGCTTTTAGCCGGAACCTATCTCTTTCTTTTAGTGCTAATCAAGCTTCGCTTGATAAACGTCGTGGAATTCCCTTCCCTTCTCATCATAAAGAGTAGGGCAAGGAGGACTGCTCGTCTGATGTGGATGGATTCACTAATCCGCGATAACACGGATGTTAATGAGCGGCCTTATCAACAACATCCCTGTTTAACAGCCAGTTCGGTAAAATATGTCCATATATAAATGCCAGTTCAGCGTCTGACTGATAGGGATATTGGAAATGTCAAAAAGTGTAGGGAACAATTTTGGCCATGCTTCTCGTTTATGAGCCTATGGCTTTGCCATATTCACCTTCCAACGAGGGACTGGTTGTAATCAGCAGCATTAATCTAAGTAATCGCATCAATTATTACCTCCCTATGTCTTTTTTAAGGTTATAGCCATGCCTTTGTTGGTCGACTGACGAATGTCATCAATGACTTTTGCCACTACAATTTGATGGTTAAGCAGGGGGATGTTTAAACAATGCTCTATAAGATGCTTGTCTAGCTTGGGGTTCTGGATGAATCGAAAGGTAAATATGATGTGGGGAGCAAAGCTCTGAAACTTTTCCACCACTTTTACAGGTGTTTTTAATCTAGGCCTCAGGTATGTTGATTACAATGGATGGCTTGGTTATCTATTTCAACAGTCAAAAGAGGGATCTATCATCATGGATAAACAACATAATTCAAACTCTACTCGCCGAATGCCTTGGGTTGCTATCGGTGTTATTACATCCATAGTGATACTACTTGGTGTGATGTTAATGGTGATGCCCAAAGGTTTTAAGACGACCCACGAACAAATCGGTACTGGTAAGCCTGCGTTGGTGTTTGTCTATGACCCCAACCTTACACTGAGTAACAGCCAGACAGTACAAATGAATGAAGCTCGTACTCAGCTTGGTGATCAAGTGTTCTTTCTTCTCGCCAGTGTGGGTACTCCCGAGGGAGATCAACTGATCGCTAAACACCGCGCCGGCTCTGCTGAACTATTACTCTTTGATCCATCTGGGAGCCTAACTAAAAGGCAGTTTGCTGTGAAAAATGCTAGCGATCTAATTCAGTGGGTACAATAGAAAGAGTGGGGGGCTAGAGTCATCTTTTACTCAGACTCTTAACCCACTTTTCTCCCTACGAGTAACCCATTGGTTTTCTGTAGTGACAAAAAAACCGGTCTCAAACAGTAGATTGAGACCGGTCATGATATTACTGCGTGTTACAGGTTTTTTCTCTATATCTAGCCGTTATCTGTATAACGCGTATTCGCTTTTTAGCCCTTTAATCAGACTAACGCACATCAGTAACAGCAGAAAGGTGAATGGTAATGCTGTCGCAACAACGCCGGATTGTAATGCCTGCAGCGCTTCTTTACCGCCAACCCAAAGCATGACTGCCGCAATGGCGCCTTCCACCACTGCCCAGAAGACGCGCTGTGGGATCGGTGCATCTATTTTGCCGCCAGCCGTAATACTGTCGATCACCAATGAACCGGAATCCGATGACGTCACGAAGAAGATCAATATCAGTACAACCGAAAGAATCGAAATGGCAGAGCCATATGGTAGAGCATCGTATACATGGAACAGAGATAGTGAAATATCAGTCAAACCATTAGCACCCAGCTCACCCACCTTATTGGCTATTTGATCGAGCGCAATGCCGCCGAAAACAGCCATCCAAATGATGGTCATCAAGGTTGGAATAAAGATCACTGCAAACAGGAATTCACGTACTGTACGACCTTTAGAGATACGAGCAATAAACATACCGACAAAGGGTGACCATGAAATCCACCACGCCCAGTAGAATACGGTCCAACCGTGCATCCATGTCGTGTCTTCACGACCATTGGGGTTGCTCAGGGCAATGATATTTTCGACATAGGCCATGAATGTGTCTGGAATCGATGCCATTACAATATCAAAGCTGACGTAAGTAACGAATATCAGCAAGGCGAATGCAAACAACATATTGATGTTACTCAGCACTTTAACGCCGCCATTGATGCCTCGAATAACAGAGCCAATAGCAACCAAAGTCACAAACGTAACGACAGCAAGCTGCATACCGATGCCGCCATCAGTACCAAATACATGGTTGATACCGCTGGTGGCTTGCATCGCCCCCAGTCCCAGCGAGGTAGCCAAACCAAACAAGGTCGATAGTACCGCCATAATATCTACGACATGTCCTAGCCAGCCCCAGGCTCTGTCACCAAAGATCGGGTAGAACACAGAACGAAGCGACAGTGGTAATCCCTTGTTATAGGCAAAAAATGCCAGCGCGAGCGCGACAATCGCATAGATTGACCAGCCGTGAATACCCCAATGGAAGATAGTTGCACCCATGGCCAATGTTTTAGCTTCAGGCGTCAACGGCTCTACATTAAATGGTGTGCCCCACCAGTCAGTAAAGTAAGCGGTAGGTTCAGCAACACCCCAGAACAGCAGGCCGATGCCCATACCTGCAGCAAACAGCATCGCCAGCCATGAAACTGTGGAGTGCTCTGACTTGGCCTCTTTGCCGCCAATACGGATCTTACCAAGCGGCGACAGCATCAGTACCAAAGAGAAAAGTACAAAAAAGTTGGTTGACCACATGAAGAGAACATCAAAGTTTTCAATGATGCTGTTCTTCAGGGTATTTAACATTTCATTTGACGTGCTGGGGTCGGCGATGAGGAGTGTCGAAAGGAAGATAAGAATAAGGCCTGCGCTGATCCCGAATACGCGGTTATGTATATCGAAACCCCATTTTTGGACGTTGTCCTGGCCAACCTGATAATCCGTTGTTTCAATACTGTATTTATTTAATGTGTTATCCGAAAGGTTACTCAAATGTTTTGCTCTTGTAATACTTTTTAATCGAAAAGTAAAAACGAAATGGCC
>SDWK01000848.1 GCA_004195335.1 Shewanella sp. | reverse complement strand
TACCTGTGTTTCTATGATGCTCTTCGTATCGCGAAATATGTAGCCGACAACCGCAGCCTGAGACTCCAAAACGATGACCAACTTTTACACAGAAGACAGAGTCAGCATCAACACGCTGGAAGATATCGTTAACCGTCCCCACTTCGAGGCGTCCGTGCCTCCGAGTGAATCACGGCTTAAATATGTACTGGCCTATTATTCCTTTCCAAGAAAGATCGCCAGCTGCAGTATCACTAACTGTTATCAAAATCACAAAAAAGGATATTTGGTTCGTCTCTCGAATGAGGGTGAATGTAGCATTTGCGAAAGCTGCGCCGAACGACTTATGGATCCGGCCACACTTATCCCTCCAAAGGTATCTCGAAGCCGATCAAGCAGAACCTCTTCTCCTCTCACCCGTTCATCGACTGTGCGACCTGTAACCCAGAACATGGACCTGGATACTTTTGTCAGCGAAAGTAGCCAGATCAAGGAGCGGATAAAAGAACTCAAGCAGATGCCAAAAGGAGCCAACTGGTTGTTTCAATCGCTGAGTAATTTTAAAAAAGCCTATCCATCGGAGCTGATTGTCGCACTGAAAAATCTGCAGGCAGGAAAAGAGGAGAGTTCTGTTTTTGAACTTCTAATAGAAAACAACGCTAACGATCAACAACTACGGGATATTGAACAATTGGATGGGTTGGGTATCTTTGTTGCGGATATTCGGAATCTGTTGATTGAAGGCGTTCTTAAACCATTGATAAAACTAGACGAAGAGACAGAAGGATTGAAGGGGTCCGTCGAGATATCGGCTGATTGGACTGACCAGGTGGAACACAACATAGTGACGGCTGAAAATCTGACAATTGAGGCTCGGTTGTTTTTCACAGAGGAGAACATAAAGCGACTTAAGAGCATTCCGCTGTCAGACAAAGCCGCTAAGACTGTTCGCACCGTGCGTTGGGATTGTGACAAGGGAGTGGTGAAAAGCAGTTAATATCGGGCACGTGATCAGCACATCAAAACAGATTTTGCGTATCGAGACTGGCTCGAATGAACGGTCTTGAACTCATCGACCCGAGACTAATCTCGCAGGAAAAAGTCTGCAATACGAGCGGATCACGCGGCACAATTCCCCGGCCTCCGGCAGAACAAGGTCTCCTAGCAGTGGGCTTTAAGGAAAATCGGCCGTTTATTCAAAATTCGCAGTGTCGCTTAAAATCGAGTAGTGGCTTGGAAGGATTACAGCTGTGCGCCTGACAAATAGGGCGTATTGTGGTAGGGTTGTTCTCCCTCTATAGATCCTGATGGCCAACACGCCTCTATCCTCTATATTGTGACTCTATTTTCTTGCTGCGAATAGGGTTGATTAATAGCACCTGCTGCTTGCGTTTTTTATCTTAATGATAACAGTCAGTTTTTAGCGCAACTCTGTTCTTTTGAGAAAATAGATGTTGCTCGCGTTTTTTTCAGCGTGGAGTCGGTGCGTCCTTGATTTGTAATATTCCTTTTAGGAGCCCCATGACTACAGATAACGAAAAAGTACAAGAGTTGCAGCCCGCCATTATTTCTTATGTGAAAGATCTCCCTAATATGTGCTCACTTGCCGGATTGGCCTGCACAATATTAGCGATCTATTTCAGCATTATTGGCGTTTACTACGCAGCAATGATTGGCATGATCTGGGCTGTTGCCTTTGACTGGGCTGATGGTCTTGTTGCGCGAAGAATGAAGGGCCGCACAGGCAGTGATCGCATTTTTGGTGGCCAACTCGATCTGGTAATAGACATTGTTAGCTATGGCGTCACTCCTGCGATTCTTTTGCTTAGCTATGGGAAGTTCGATCCAATATTTCTGCCAGCCGCTTTTATCGTACTCGCTGCCGCTGCCATACGCTTAAGCTACTTCAGCACCTTTGGCTTGTCTGACGAGTCCAAATACACAGGGCTTGCGCTGGATAACAACAGCATCGCACTGGTTTTTATCTTTCTTTTAGAGAGTGTTCTTCCAATCGAATTATTCTCAGTGGTCCTCTATGTCAGTGCTCTAGGGCTGGCCGCTCTCAATGTGTCTCAAATCAAAACGCCCAAGCTTTCTGGCAATCCACGGAATGTTGTTTTACTTGCGTTTTATACACTAGGTATAACAAGCATTTATGCTTGGAAGCTTTTATAGATAGAATTAGCACGGATAAAACTGTCGATAAGAAACGGCACTGATAATTATATTACGAGGGACTAAATAACAGATGATTGTATATACCGTAGGTACGTTTGATTTGTTGCATGTAGGGCACCTTGCTTTACTGGAGTACTGTAAATCATTAGGTGGGGTTCTGGCCGTTGGCGTTGCTTCTGATCGTGTTGTGAACTCTTACAAGCCAAATGTTCCAGTTATTCCTCTTGAGCAACGAATGGAAATGTTAAGAGCTTTGCGTTGTGTTGATATTGTGCGCCCCTACGATGAGCTTGAATATATCTCGGGTTGCAAAGAGCTGAATGCTGATATTTTCGTGATTGGTGAAGATTGGGGGAAAAAGCCCCACAATATCGCGGTGGAGTCTTATCTGAAATCGGCTGGGAAAAAGATAAAACAAGTACTTTATAACCCCCGTACATCATCAACCACGATAAAACAAAATGTCGTGGCTCAATCACGCAACGGAAACAATTTGAAGCTAGTTGTTGCGTAGTGGCTTAATCAACAGTAATTAAGTTGACCACCACCGCAGGGGGCTTGTAAAGCCTAGTCGTAAAAATGTATAACAAGTTGCCGCATAGTGCCCACTTCGCTGGCCGGATTCGCACTGCTCACCAATGTGTAAGGAGTTATCGCTGATTCGCCAGCGGCTCCTTTGTATGGTTTGTGTGCATTCTGTTACCGGCACACACCTATCAAACGTCCGATACGGGGCAAAAAGCGGGAGCCAATTCAAACCGAACATCACATCTTCTTTGTCGATACAACAGTAATACATACTTTGCCGTAAGAGAGTCGCAGGATAACTTGCTAGAAATAGGTGAGGCATCGTGCCCGCCAAGTATTCCATGAAAACGTTTCATAATGTGCTGCAGTAGTTTTGTTAGTGCCAATGACCGCAAAGTAGATGAACTTGTCATTCTCAGCCTGCGCCATGATGTCCGCTTTGTGCGCGTGGCAGACCTTTATGATGAAACTTTAATTTCATCATGTCGTTCGAGAATGGGGAAACTGCGGGAATTATGATGATACTTTTGCGGTGATCAGAACGCCCAAAACAGCCCTTTCTATGATGCCACTTTATTTTCATCCCACAGCGCGGTTACACATGTTTACCTGTATAATGCGTATTTATGCAAATCAAGCGTAAAGGTGCGTAATGGACGGTTGGTACTTCTCAAGGAGCGATCTGGCTGATCAGTATTTTGGCTTGCTGGATCTCGGTATTTCTTCGTCGTTTTCAATTGTTGCCCCTCGGCGCAAAGGAAAGACTCTGTTCGTGCTGCAGGACGTAGCCTCTCAGGCACAGAAGAGAGGATATCTCCCTGTTTATGCCTCGTTATGGCAGAACATCAATGCACCCCATGAAGGGCTGATCTCGGCGTTTGAGGATGTTGTGCAGAATCTCGAAAAGGGATCTAAGCTCTCTCGAATTTTTAACGCCAAAATCAAGAAGACTGTCGTTGCCAACGATTTGCTTGGCAAGGTGGAGGTTGAGTTTGCTGATAATCCGGTCAAGCCTGCTAGTAAAGAATTGATCTATCTCGATGAGTTGCTGAGTCGCTTAGAAGCCGCAGCGGGTAAGAAAACGGTTCTGTTGCTGGTTGATGAAGTTCAACACTTAGCAACATCAAAGAGCTTCGAGTCTCTGACTCACGCCTTCAGAACCATGCTGGACAAGCGACAGGGACGGGTTAAAAGCCTGTTCACAGGTTCATCAAGACACTATTTGGATCTGCTGTTTAACGAAAGCTCAAGCCCGTTCTATCATTTCGTGGATCAGATACCGTTCCCTGATTTGGATAGCCGATTCGTTGATTATCTACGAGACAAACTGGCAACTGAGTACCGCATCAATGTATCTGCAGGCGCACTAGAAAATGTATTCCAGCAGCTCGATCAATCTCCTTACTGGATGATGAAAGTGGTTGCTCAGATGATCACCTATAAGGCGACCCCCGACGAAGCAGCAGACTATGTGTTTCAGCTAATGGAAGCGGCAGAAGGGTATGATCGCATCGAGAAAGGCTTGAAGCCGATAGATAGGATGGTGTTCCTGGGGGTGTGTAGTGGAGACAATCTATTCTCAAAGGATTTTATGGCAAGGATCGGCCGAGAAACCAGTATTAAAGGCGCTCCTTCAAACGTGCAGCGCTCTGTTCGGCGGCTCATTGAAGCACAGCTTATAAGTCAGGAGCGCAAAGGCAGCTATCGTGTGGAAAAGCCTGGCTTCAAGAAGTATTTGCTGGGTTGAGGACGATCAAAAGCAAAAGCCGCGCTCGATGTCTGCCAGCGATTTATACCATGCCACAACGCCTTTCGAAGAGAGGTCCGTGGTGTTGGTGACCAGCAGCAACTTGCCGTCCATCAGACGGGCCTGCTGCAAAGCAACTGGGTCCAAGTTGTAGTAAAATAGCGGGCTTTTCATATCAACTTTGACGATTTTCGCCAGTTTTTCCTCACAGACTTTCTTGTAAAGCTTGGCACTAGCGCCTCCATCTGAGAGTTTTCTGCCCCGAGATTTAGCCCCGTCATCCTGTCGATCCAGCTTGCCGGCTAGCCGTTCGGCTTCCTTCTCAAGGGCGGCTATTTTTTTATCTCTTGTCTCATGCTGCTCGGCTGCCTGCTTGGGGTCATGAGCCACGACCAGGCGTAGATCCTGCCATTTCGTTTCAGTGATAACCTCGTCAGTGGCATCATCAAACAGGCCCTGCTGTAACGGCTCCAGTATCTCTTTGAAGTCGCCGTAACGGCGACCAGGTACCGCCAGAACAAACTCCAGCGGCATCCCGCTGGGCAGCGTCATGTTCTGCAGCTCATTGAGGTTATCAATGGATAGCAGGCCGCGGTCGACTACCTCGACGATGCGCGTAACCGGGTAATGCTAGGTGATCTTCTTAAGCGTCGGCATGAGTGTGGTGACTTCAGCGAACTCGGGAGCCCCCTCCCGCATGAGATAATGCCAGGCATCCTGTCAGCCAGGATCCGTACATGAAGAATCAGCCTAGCTTTGCAGGTTTGCGTATCGGCAGACGCCACCAAACCCGCAAAGAAAAATTCTTGGCACGGATGAAAACGCTGTTTCCTTGGCAACTGCGTATTCCGAAGCCGGTGACCGCCGATTCCGATGAGCGTGACCGACCGCTCATCGCCTTCACACTGGAGTGTCCTTTTTACTCTGACCGGTCACGCTCGGTCAACTCCTCCGTTAGTTTTCGCATCGACTCTCCTCGTAGATTT
>SDWK01000842.1 GCA_004195335.1 Shewanella sp. | reverse complement strand
CCCCAGGTGCGGGCAGCACGCTCGACTTCTCCAGCAGAAATAGCTTTTTCAATTGCTTCAGATGGACTCAGAAGGGGCAATACGGTGCGAACAAGCTCCAAATTGGCCAAAACAGGATGAAGGTTTTCGCCTTCTAGCCTCCAATTAGAGGAAAGCTTTCCGGCGGCAAGGTACTCAAGTCGATCCTGAAGCCAACACTCAGGGCCTTCTGATCCATGCAACGTAAGGATTTCAGCACTGGCAAGGGTATCTTTTGGGTCTAGTATGCGCCTCAAACACGCAAGAGCCAATTTCACTTCTGGTGTCTTCAGTAAGCCTGATTGACTTAGACTGACGGGAATACCTCGTCCGGCAATTGCTTTCGCATAGTCCGCCGCCTTAGAGTTCATCCGGCTAAGAACTGCAACGTCACTGAATCGAAGTGAGCGCAGCTCTCCTGATTTTTTATCGACAACCTGACGATCCTCAGCAAACAGCTCCACGATGCCTTCAGCAAGAGCCTTGGCTCTATCTTCCTGTTTGCTCCCTTCAAGATTCCAGAATTCAAGGGCAGTTTGTTCTGATTTCTCTTCTCGCTTTGGTGATAACTCGATCTGTTCTTTTTGAAGAATCTCAGAAAAAGCCGGTACAAACAGGGCATTTACCAGATTTACCAATTGCGGTCGTGAGCGCCAGGAAAATGGAAGGATCTCAACCTGTCCGCCAGCAGTATCGACGCCTTTAACTACGGCGTTCATCAGTTCTGGATCGCAGCCTCGAAATCCGTAAATGGCCTGCTTAATATCACCAACCCATACAGTTTTTTTGGCCAGTTGAGCCAATTTCAGAAATATCGCAAGTTGAATCGGACTCGTATCCTGAAACTCATCGACCAACAACAAATCAAGCTCTTCAGAGATAGCATCAGCAACCTCTGCATACTGTAAAAGCTCATAGACCTGCTGTTCCTGGTCAACAAAATCCATCATCCCACGTTGAGCTTTGAACTTCTGGAACGTTTCAAGAGTTTTGCTAGCAAGAGTAAAGACAGACTCTATCCAGGTTTTGATATCCTGATGGAGTTGAGGATGGCTGTCATACTGAAGTGCCACGTCTCGTAGAGACTGTGACACATCCATACTGCCCTTGGTCGGCTTGTCCTTACTCAGTTTGACCCATACATCCCAAGGGATATTACTCAGAGCATGTTTAGACTGAACTTTCTTTAAAAACCCAAGGTAAGTCCTGGTGCCTTTCGTCAAGTCATCATTCGCTTCAATATCAAGAACGGCTTGCTTAAGGCTCTTCGCTAGTGCCTTATTCAAATCAAGCTTTGAAATACTGGGGAAGAAATCGAGAAGTTCAGCACTGCTGCTTTGAGCTTGATCGAGCAACTCTGCTGAGCTGAGATTGTTTGACCGGGCCAGATCAACCACCCTCCTTACTTCTCCCTTCCAGTCCTCCTGCCCCAAGCGATTCGCCAAAGCATTCATCCTGCGAATATCTTGCAACTCAATCGCTTGCTCTAGAGCTTGGGAAAAGAGGAGAACTCTGGCATTTTCATCCAATACTTCCAGATCAGGCGAAAGCCCGGCTTCAAATGCATAGCGGCTCAGAATTTTTCCACAAACGCTATTCACTGTACCGATAAGAGCCTGACCAATGCTATCTGAGAGGTCATGTCTCCCACCTTCAGTCAATTTCCCTCGAACACGCTCGATAAGTTCAGATGCTGCTTTTTTAGTAAAAGTTGTAGCAATAACTGCTTCAGGACGAGCCAGGTTGAGGGAGAGCTGCTCATGCAGATATTCTGTAATCCGAAAGGTCTTACCGCTCCCGGCGCCTGCACTGATAAATAAAATATCGCTGTTCATAGCCCCTCCGTCCAACCGGTCAAGGTCGCAAAGTCATTGAAACGATCATTACATTCTTCAATTTTCAACCCATCAACAGGAGCCGTGGAAATATCATCAGACTCTGTACCCGTTACCGTTATCTCGATAAGTCCATCATCCAGTTGTTGGCGCCGCCACTTCCAGGTCTTTTCAAAAGCCAACCACAAAGTCGCGACATCAGCCCCATCTTCTCCTGGAATACAGACTTCTGCTTTAGGGAAAAAATCGTTGTTTTGTGACAAAAAACGACCTTCACTGAGAATGAAAAATGCCTGGGCTGGCCAAGTGTTGCGTTGTTTGCGCATGAACGCATAGGTTGCAAGCTGGAGGTGCATATTCTGCTCAAGTTCTTTGGCGCGATAATTCCCTCCGCCCCACTTGAGGTCAATAACTGCGTCCTTACCATCTTCGGCGGTGACCAGCAGATCAACTGAACCTGTCAGCTCCCCCCCCTCAAAGTTCCCCATAACCTTTTTTTCGGTTTGAACATGCGTAACTTTGGCAGCACGTAACTGCGTCAAAAGTTTCCAGATCGCTCGTTTCGAAGTTTCATAGAGTTCTTCCCGCTCTGCCGATTTTCCCAGCAGCAGGAAATTGGCCCCCTCCTGCTGTAACAAGAGATCAAGCTCCTTTTGCACCCACTGAGTGATGCTCTTTTCTTGCGCACTGGACCAATTGATATCTTTATCGTTGAAAAGATTCTCAAAGAGCCTGTGAAGCAGGGTTCCTTTTTGCCGATTTCCATCCTGAATGTCGACCAGTGTTCCAGACCTGAGGGACGCCTTGTAGTTCAATACCCATTGATAGGGACTAAAAATAAAACCTTGCAAGCTAGAATAGGACTCCCGTTCGCGGCGACTCAAGAGAATCGTATCGGTGATTTGCCACCATCTTACTGGTTGTGGAAGCCCGCAAGGATTTATTTGATCAAGCGTAAGAGGGACTTGTGCGGTAGAAGATGATGCATCTAGCGATTCGCCAAGATCAAGGACAGGAACATTATTACGAGTGATGGCAGATATTCTGTCCCAGAGTGGATGATGACGGACAGCGTCATTGCCTTTGACCTTTGGCAGAACCAAAATCACTTGCTGGCTTGCATTGAGTATCGGACGCTCCCACCGGCGGGAGAGGCTCTTTAACATGCCATCAACCGAAGCAAGTTTTGCCCCGTGACTATGAAGCTGTTTAATCTCAGAGAGGCTCCATGGCCAACGGTTAGGGAGACCTGTCTCAGAAAAATTCCACCAGACAATACGCTCTGCTATCTCAATCGCTGCTTCTGCTCGACCAAGATAAGGCACATGCCCACATTCCGCTTGTATATGTGGAATGGGAGTTCCAGCAGAGGTTATCTGATCAAGCAGACGCTCAAGCTGCAAGCGAGGAAGAAACTCCATGCCACCATCCTTGATCGATTCGATCAACTTGGCAGCCTGGCTCGCCTGCGCCTGGGCCGCGAAAAACAAGCCCTGCAAAGGGGCTTCTAGCGTTGGTCTTGTCGCCTGCCTTAAAGCCCACCCCGCCACCCGAGTACAACAATCTGCCAGCAGGTCAACAGGTGCGCCCTGATCGGGTGAGAACCGATCTACATTTATCCATTCAGCGATGAAATCATCGATAAAATTTGCTGCCGATGCATCACCGTCAGCATCTTCAACAACCTTCTGCTTCAGGGTCGCTATAACCTCATTCCAGTTTTCTCCACCTATACCAGGATATTCGGCGACAACTGCGGCCAACTTAAAGCGTAACCGGGCTGGCAACGGTGATACAGGGTGTGTAAGAAATTCCAACAAGCGATGAGGGTCAAGCGGTGACCAGTAAAGACTTAGAGCTAATGGAAGAATCTGAAGAGGTGGTCTCCAACTGGAAGGTGAAGATAACCCCATACGCGGAAGGCCATTACCTGCAAAAGCCTGATCCAAGACTTCAGCCTCCCCCCCGTCAATCAAAACGGACTGTAGATTGTCTTTAAACCAGGAATTCCCGGAATATCTGTTGCGAATGATTTGCGAGAGGCCTTTAGCCAGAAGGGATTCACTATGAGCGGATAACTGTAAGAGAGTACCGTCGCCCTTAAGAGTCACAGGGGTGTTGTTGATAAGCGCGGCCTGGATAGCGGCCAGGTCTGTCCCCTCTGGAGCATTGACTGTCGAACTATGGGCAGGAATCTCTAAGGACTCAAAACAGGAAAGAATTTCCTGCCAAACCGAACTAAAATCGGCCAGCGGGTCAACTAACAGGAAAGTGAGCTGTAAGGGGTTACGGACCTTCAAGGAATTGAGGACTGCCCTTAACCTGTCTACCCTGCCTGCTGGTAGTTCTTTAACAGCAACTTCTTCTACGCTTGCAATATCGAAGAGTTTACGACTGTCACCCTCGGCCGCAGTGCCGTCCCAACCAGCCTCAATCCAAGTATCACGCCAACTCAACAAAGTTCTAGCAACAGCCAACTCATCGACTTGCAGCGATCGACTGTAAAAACGCTGGCCGTTGTCTGAAATCTTCAGACAACGTAAATATTCGAGAATACGTTCGGAGTCACCAACCAACTTACCGCTCAACCCAAGCTGTGTTTCCAGAAGTTGAAGCAAGCCACATGGACCAACAACCACTTCTCCTGCAACATTGGTTGGTTTTGGTGAAATATAGCCATCAAGATCAAGGCCGAAAGTAATTTTCAAACTGTCCCCCTAAACAATTTAAGAGTAAATATCGTTCAGTAATATCTGATGTAATGCAAAAAAATAGTACATGGGCTGTGTGTCAAAATAGGTCACACCGAAGTTTTTTGTTTCGCGTGCTCCGGTGCATAAACAGCAAAGCTGTGATTCCAAAAACACAAAAAAACCGCATTTCTGCTAGTACAGAACATGCGGTTTCATAAACTTTTGTAAGCCCCTCACGAAAAGCATCATCTCGTAGAAAACACAATTATATTAGTAAGTTTGAAACTACCTGAATCCCTTAGTTAGGTCAATAAAAACCACATTCTGGATTAATCGGAATGCTGGTTACCAAGTTGTGGTTCTGTATTTCTTACAAATCAGAGAATGGATCATGGCCAACTTTGACTCAAAGGTTGGCCATGGGTAACGGCTCAACAAATCCGGATACTAACGAAGGTGGTATCGTCTGCATCAGAGGTGTCTGCTAATTAGGAGTTTTGATACTGATCTCCTGATGATGAGTGTGTTTTAAATCCTAAGGTGAAGTGGTGTTTTGCAATATAGTACAACTTATAGGAACGCCCCGGCCCGTATAAACACTAGCCGGTTCACAAAGGTGTTGAAAAAATAGAAAAATCCCGCAAGTTATAGAGATTGCGGGATTTTTCTCGTTTGAGCTTAAGTCTGACAAGCCTGTGGAATCATTGCCGATGCTGGTTTTCAACACCTATATGGACCGGCTTGCGTATAAACAGGCTGGGGCTTTCTTGTGTTGTGAAGGGTGCTTTATAAGAATGATTGACAGAGCCTGACTTAAGGTTTTTAGAGTAATGCCGGTGGCACTTGAGCCTCGCAGGGTATCTTGACCTGGCACAGGCC
>SDWK01000584.1 GCA_004195335.1 Shewanella sp. | reverse complement strand
CCTGACATCCGCTCTGCTTATCAGCATCGTCGGTTTTGTGGAATCGGTTTCGGTTGCCCAGACGTTGGCTGCCAAACGCCGTCAACGGATCACACCGAATCAGGAGTTGATCGGACTCGGCACAGCCAACATTGCTGCATCTCTTTCAGGTGGGTTTCCCGTCACCGGAGGTTTCTCGCGCTCCGTGGTTAACTTTGAAGCAGGCGCTGAGACACCAGCGGCGGGCGCTTTCACTGCGGTGGGTATCGCCCTCGCTGCCCTGTTTATAACCCCGTTAATCTTCTTTCTTCCGCAGGCGACACTGGCGGCGACTATCATTGTGGCAGTGCTGTCACTGGTCAATCTTGGTGTTATCAGGCGGACCTGGAATTACTCCAAGAGTGATTTTGCGGCGATGTTTGTCACTATCGTGCTGACGCTGCTGGTTGGAGTTGAACTGGGTATTACCGCGGGAGTGATCCTATCGATCATGCTGCATCTGTACCGTACCAGCAGGCCACACAGTGCGCTGGTTGGCCGAGTGCCGGGTACGGAGCATTTCAGAAATGTAGATCGCCATGATGTAGAAACCGATGTTGGCATCATCACCCTACGTGTCGATGAAAGTCTGTATTTTGCTAACGCCCGCTATCTGGAGGACCGGGTCTATGATCTGGTAATGCTGAATCAACAAGCACGGCACGTGGTGTTAATGTGCCCGGCAGTTAACCTGATTGATGCTTCCGCACTCGAGAGCCTGGAAACGATCAATCGGCGTCTGTCAGATAGCGGGGTCAGATTGCACCTGTCAGAGGTTAAGGGCCCGGTTATGGACCAACTTAAGCGAAGCCATTTCCTCGACGAGCTATCGGGACACGTTTTTTTGAGCCAGTTCGACGCCTGGACGAAGCTGCATGGCACCGTGCCACTTTGAGTCTCCTTTTGAGTGGACAAGTTTCTGCTTTTCGCCAGGCAGTAGGATCTTCTCTGCCCTGAGTGCTGCGGATAGGAAACCGTGATTATTAGCGCTCTTAGACTGATCGAGGTTATTCAAGACGAGAGCCTTGAAGGGTTTGCCAGGTTCGCACCCCTCTATGGCTACAAGGATGCTATCCAGGCTGATCCATTCATTGCTGAAGAATCCGCCGGTGCTGTTGTGAGTAATGCGTAGGTGGTGGGATTTTCTGTTGTCGTCATAGCCGACGTGGTAGGTGAGGGTAGGCTCATCGGGTGATGAGATTTTACTGCATTGGTCTTTCTTGATGATGCGTAGTGGGTTGTTCATGGGCAATACCTTTTAATTTATGTTCGGATCGTTACTTCCATATTAGGTACCTGTTTTTCCTCAGTTATTGAGAGCATCATGGAGGAGTTAAGGAGGACGGTTTTTTTAACGTGAATTATATTCATGCAAAAGCGGATGTTCTACGACCTGTTTGGGTTTGTCCCTTCATTAGAGAGGTACCTTAGACATTATTCATGTTCACCAATAATGGGCACCTGTAATCGATAGAATTGTGTTGGACAGATTGGAGAGTGATCAACATGCATCGACTCATGCTCAACTGACTACCAGGCTGGCCACCTCGCAGCAGGTTGGTCATGGCCTATGGCTGAGTGATCGGGGTATGGGTTGGTGTGTTGAGGGTGGGTTCTGGCGGGGAGGTTGAGCGTCGGTCGATTGCATTAAAGCGGTCGCTCAGATTGATGTTTCTTGGCGTTTACGTGCGTCAGTAGTCGCCCCAAAAGCGGACCATTAGCCACGGCTAATGTAGCGACTTATACGTCATCGAATTGCCTCATTCTAGGAAGAGCCTTTCTTAACCCTTCCAAGATACGGCTCCAGCCAATGCGCTGTTTCCAGGGCTTCCGATCGATATTGACGTTATAGCAATAAATGCGATCAATACGGTATAATTCAATGCGGTGGGTAACAGGTGATCCTGAATCGTAATCGGTGATTTCGATTACCCGTCTGAGAGCAGGGAGGTCGGTACGATCAGCAGGGATAGCATTTTCCAGCCGCTTGAGTTCTTTAGCGGCTTTCGCGTTTGCCAAACGGGCAACTTGCTCCTGATATTTCTTGCTGCGTCGATACATACCGTGACCCTCCTTTCATGGAAGGTAGAGGGGGCAGGTAGGTTTATACCTACTCTACTATTTTGTTGATAATATTTTTTTCATGGGAGGCAGAAATGAAGCAGAAATGGATGGCAGTATCTTTAGCTTCGGCTTTGACAATTACGACCAGTTCCGCATTTGCCAATATGTGTTCGACGCAGTTGACTGACTCGGCTGACTATGCGTCTAGTAATTTCGTAGATCAGAATGAAAGCGGGGATATCGTCTGGCAGAAATATGAAAATTCAGATGGAGATATTTATCTGTATGTCCATGCTGACGGTTCGGTCATTAATCTCACGAATACTCCAGGCCGCCGTGAAAGTGACCCTAAGATTAACAACAATGGCCAGGTCGTGTGGTGGGGTCATGACGGTATCGATTACGAAATATACCTCTATGATATGGCGACTTCTGTTACAACACTGATTAGCGACACCAATTATCACGATTTCCATCCACAAATTAACGATAGCGGTGATATCGCGTGGACAGGACCCGGAGGCGTCTATCTTTATGACGGCAGTACGTCGACTACCAGCAAGATTGCTCACAGTGGCTATGAAGTACAGATCAATGCCTCGTCTGACCTGGTCTGGAGGGCGCATGACGGGGTTGACTACGAGATTTTCTTCTATAATTCAGCGACATCATCTGCGACTCAGCTTACCAACAATAGCGGGAACGACCAGCACCCGCGCACCAATGATTCTGGACTTGTCGTGTGGGCCGGGGATGATGGAAACCTATATAGTTATGACAAGAATACCTTGATTACAACCCAGATAAGCAACGCTGGCGGGGCCGAGCGTCCAAAGGTGAACAGTTCGGGAGACATTGTATGGGCTGAGGGTGCTCGTGAGGTTTTTTTATACAAAAGTTCAACATCAGAAATTACCCAGTTGACCAATAATGCTAGTAATGCTTTCTTTGCAGCCTATGTCAATATTAATGATCTTGGAGATGTTGTATGGAGGGAACTTTCCTTTAAAGAAGAAATCTTCTTCTATGATAGCCAGCTAGGTACAACTACTCAGCTAACCGGTGGGGAATTAGGCGGTGGTTACATGCCTCAAATTAACAATAGCGGACATGTTGCGTGGCCCAGCAAGCAGGATCATTCTTCCACTGAGATCTTTCGTGCAGAACCGTGCCAGCTTGCCCCCAGTGTGGCACCAACTGGCGGAGGAACTTATGAAATACTGACGGTTATCACTCTCGGGGGAGAGGTCTCTGACAACGAAGGAGACACGCTGACCTACAGTTGGTATGAGGGAAGCGAAACGTATTGCGCAGGTAATGTAGAGACGATTGCTGGCGGGACTCCTGTTCAGCTTCCATCATGTTTATTTCCTGTAAACAGAAGCATGGAGCTTGGGACGCATGTTGTTACACTGGAAGTAAATGACGGCGTGAATCCACCCGTTACTGCCGGTGTTAAAGTCGATATTGTAGATAGCTCTTTTCCGACGCTTGCGCCTGTTCCGAACGTGTCAATCCTGTCGCCACCGAATAATCAGATGGTAGACATCATCATTCAGGTCAATGCCTCTGATAACAGCGGGTTTGTTACACTGAGTGCCGATGTCAGCTCCGATGATGCAGATGCCGAGCCTGGAGAGGATTTCACCGCTCCCATTTTAGGCGAGGATACTGTAACGCTTCAGCTTCGTGCCGAACGGGCCAGTGGTAATAATATTAGGACCTATACCGTATCGGTTACGGCTACTGATGGATCAGGCAATAGTTCTTCAGCTGACGTGAACATAGTGGTTCCAAATGATATGAGACCTTTAGTGGTTCCAGGTGATATGAGACCTTAATCGGTCTGGAGCGATCGCTACCCCCCCCTCTGTTACTATGTGACAGAGGGGGTACAAACTACATGTTTGGGCGGGTGCTTCCTGGCAACAAGGTCGACGTTGTCACTTATTCCGATAAGAACGAGATTGCCTTGTAAAAAATAAGCGCTTTTTCTATTGAAGCACAGGGGAAAATAGGAGACAGGCACGATAAGGATACCTGCTTCTTCACGCCTAACCGGCAGTCAATGCTCTTTCCCTCTGCAGTAGAGTTACAGAAGAGATCAGAGGAAAATCGCCAACCTCGTAAAACTAATAAATATACAGTCATCGGCTTATGTCTGGCTGCCATAGGTCTTCTAATCAATGGGGCGCTAGGGTCAGGTCTACCACCGTAGCATTGCCACTGAGCAACCGTAGATGATGTTGCCGTTATTGACCTCTCGCTCCGTGTGGCGTCCGCTATAAGGAACTCCGAAGCTTCTCCAGTAGCCCACTCAGACCAGAGGTGACCGTCCGCAAAGTGTCGTAAGGAGCTGCTGACTGGCGTTCCATTAGTCAGCCCCTGAGTGACCGCGATGGGCTACATAGCGGCCCTACAACGACCTGCTAAAAGTGATATATCGCACCGCGGCAATCTAGGAATTATTCCTATATTCACTGACCCTCAGCTAGTGCAGAATTGCCCCCAAGCTACACGGACACATTGGATGTGCCATCAAAAGGAGTTTGGTGGGTAGCGGTGAAGGACTCAATTAAAGAAGCTGCCATTGAAGGCGGCTTTTTTGCTTTCTATCCTGCCTAAAAACTCTCCGTTAATCTGTTCCGTGATCGACATAATTAACCAGGCTCGCTAATTGACAGCAGGCGTTGTCGTTGTGCCACTTTAGCCGAGTGCTTTTTCTGTTTGTCATTGTTCAAAGTAATAGTTGCCTCGGCACCAATATGGGCGCTGCCTCGCTGTGACGCCAGCTCCATCTGTTTCTGGCGTTCCGAAAAACGGGTTTTTTGTATGACTGATTTTGTGTCGTAGCAATGGTGGCAACTAACTCCTTTGACATACAGGGCGCTGCTTTTTTCTTTCTCTGTGATCGGCTTGCGGCAGGCGTAACACTGATCGTATAGACCTTTCTGTAGCTGATGGTTAACTGACACTCGATCATCAAACACAAAACAGTCACCTTGCCACAAGGAACCCTTTGCGGGCATCTCTTCTAGGTATTTTAGGATGCCGCCTTGCAGGTGAAACACCTCATCAAACCCCTGCTCTTTGAGATAAGCGGTGGATTTTTCACACCGAATACCACCGGTGCAAAACATAGCGACTTTTTTGTGCAGATTTTTGTCTAGATTTTTAGCCACGAAGGACGGGAACTCGCGGAAGGTTTCTGTCTTGGGGTTGATCGCGTTGGCAAAGGTGCCGATTTCCACTTCGTAGTCGTTACGCGTATCGATAACCAACACGCTGGGGTCGCTGATCAGTGCATTCCAATCGGCCGGTTTGACGTAGGTGCCAACCACCCGATCTGGATCG
>SDWK01000572.1 GCA_004195335.1 Shewanella sp. | reverse complement strand
AAATTGACTCTGTCATTGATATAGACATTCCCCGTTATCCCCCTTTTTTAAAGGGAATTCCCTTGGTGTCCGAGTCGGATCTCATGCTTTCTCAGTCAGAATATATTCGCCAGATAAAGCAATTTGCGCGATGTAATAACGAAGAATTTACTAACCTGTATGAGCCTGCCATCAGGCGCTATGCCTGCTTTGTTCACTTGCTTCCTGCCAGTGAAGCTCACCATCATCGAGGAGTTGGGGGACTGTTCCGACACGGTCTGGAAACTGCCTTTTATGCAATGCAGCTGTGCGAGAATCGCCTTTACGCCATGGAGCATTCTCCCCAGGACCGCCGGAAGATGCGTCCAGCATGGGAATTTGCAATGTTCATTGCAGCTCTTGGCCACGACATGGGCAAGCCTGTAGCGGATATTTCAGTGCTTGATGCCACGGGCCAAATGACCTGGGACCCATACAAAGAAGATCTGCTTGCCTGGGGAAAGAAAAATAGGATTGACCGGTATTTTCTCCGCTGGAAGCAGGACAGACAAGGTAAGCATGAATCAATAACGCCATTGGTTGTTAATAATCTGCTCACTACCGAAGTTAAAAGTTATCTGTCCGAAACAACACCGGGACTTTTGGAAAAGGTAATGTTGGCGATCTCGGGCGCGGTGGTTGGCAGAAACATTGTTCATGAAATTGTCGTTAAGGCAGATTCCAGTAGCACGGAAAAAGACCTCAAAGAAAGGAGATTGGAAGGTGATTTAGGCCCCCAGGTAGCTGTCCCGGTAGAGCGAAATCTAGTTGATGGGATGAGGAGACTGTTGCGAAACGGCACTTGGAAGACAAACCTGCCCGGCGCCAGAGTTTGGGTGATGGAAGGGAATATCTATGTCGTATGGAGACAGGGTGCTTCTGAAATAATTGATCTCCTGAGTAAAGATAATATCCCTGGTATCCCCCGAGATCCTGACACTCTGGCCGATATCCTGATCGAGCGAGAGTTGGCTTACCCTGCAATTAGTTCAGAGAGGAGATCGCGGTACTGGTACATTCAGCCGGAGGTGCTCCTGGCAGAAAGTAAGAATATTTGGTTAGGAGTTCTTCGATTACAGGCTCCAGAATTATTATTGGATCCAGCCCCTGTATCAATCAGCGGCAAGGTGTCTTTTGAACCAAACAATCAATCTGTCGCACAGGAAGCCGTGCCACCCATCTCACCAGCTAATCAATCAGGGCCAGTGTTCGAACCGGACGCTACACCAAAAAAGCCAACACCGAAAAAGCCCTCAGCAAAAGAGCAAGAGGTTGCCTCCGTGCAGCAAAAAACTTCAGTGGATACTGACAAGAAAAGCACTGATCCGGCTAAGAGTATAAAAAAGCAGACAATTAATACATCGCGTGTAGGCTCCCCACCTTCTAGCGATATCCCCTTGCCAGAAGAACCACCTATGGCATCTGCAGAACTTATCCTCCCCCTTGAAGCTCCTACATCTAAGCCTCACCGTGAACCCGTCAGGGATAAACCGGATCCAGAGACCCAAAAAATCATAGATGAAGCGACCTTATTCTTCGAGAATGCTGGGATTGAGGGAGAGGTGCTCAAGGCATTAGCGGAAGACCTGGTTTTAGGAAAGACAAGGGAGTGGAACAAGGATGTTGCGCTTATGGGCAAAGGAGCCGTGGTTATTCGATACCCCAAAGCTCTTGAGGGATACGGCATAGCCACAAAGGAGCTTTTGCCATTGTTGGTAGGAAGCGGATGGTTGGAAAGTGATCCCTCCAACCCTTTAAAAAATGTAAGAGATATGCCGGTATTGGGAGGAAATGCAAAAGGGGTCGCTCTGGAAAAGAAAGTATCCTCCCACTTCCTGATTTTGACCGGAACTTCCCCCTGTACCGACCTTTCCGGACTCTCAGAGGTTGAAAAAGATAAAGTTGAAAACCCGATATTAGAACAAGAAGTTGCGAATGCGTCTGGTGGAGATGTTGTGCCCGATCGTCCGTTTGTGGTTCCGAATAAAAATAGACCAAAGGTTATCTTTCACCCAGAACAAGCTGGAGATACTGAATCACAGGTTGCCTCAACACCAAACCTGCCATCATGGCTAAGTCCAGATTTAGCCGTAAGTCCAGATCCTACGCCAAAGAAAAAGAGCAAGGAAGAATCAGATATCGATGCGCTGATCAATGCCATAACTGAAGGCGAAGAGGTTCTGTCTCCTTTCTATAACGGGGGTCGGCTTTGCACATATATTCCGAGAGCTATCGAGTGGATGGAGTCGCTCGGTTATAAAAAAACAAAGGCTCGTGCAACTATAAATAATTCACCAAAAATAAAAAAAACGAAAATAGAAGGCAGGGATTGTATCTACCTTTCCTTGCCTGAATAAAGGGGGCTTTGTGGAGAAATATGAAATTCCTTTCCGGCCGGTTTATGAAATTTGGGCAGCAATAAGCTGGTTTCTTGGCGTGGCTTTTATGGCGCTATTGACGCATAAAACGGACCTTCCCCTTGGGCCATTTTTGATTTTGGGAGGGGCCGGGCTTGGGATGGGTATCTGGAGGTTGGTGGCCTCTTTTCCCCGAATTCAAGAGCATCGCAGCTTGCGCAGGGTAGTTTTGCAATTCGTGGGTTGGAAAAAATTTAAGTCCCTAGCCAACAAGAAAGGTTCGTGGATAGGGGAGGGGTTCCCATGGGGACAACAAGAGGTTGAGAAGGCGTCGGAAATTCTAAAAAAAGACCCTGAAAGAATTTTAGGGAAAAAGGTCCTGGCCAAGGGGCACCAGTGGATTCATGGGTTGGGTGCCAAGAGAAGCGAACCGCTGTATTTCCCAGAGGACATGCTCAATGGTCATACGCTCGTTGTGGGAACGACGGGATCGGGAAAAACTCGTCTTTATGATTTGCTGATCGCCCAGGCTATTTTGCGTGGAGAAGCAGTCTTCATTATTGACCCTAAAGGTGACCATGAGCTACGGGAGAATGCCCGCCGGATTTGTGAGGCAATGGGGGAGCCGGAAAAATTCATCAGTTTTCACCCGGGTTTTCCCGAGAAGAGTGCTCGCATAGATCCGCTACGCAACTGGAATCGCCCCACCGAAATTGCTAGTCGGATTTCGACTCTCATCCCTTCGGAGACAGGAGCGGACCCTTTTACTGCCTTTGGATGGATGGCTCTAAACAACATCGTAAATGGCTTATTGGCGGTGGATGAGCAGCCAAATCTGCTCAAGTTGCGCCGCTACCTTGAGGGGGATCCAGGAATGCTGGTAGTGCGAGCATTAAGAGCCCATTTCGAAAAAAAGGTCAAAAACTGGGATACTCGCATCACCAGCTACCTCAAAAGTAACCGTGGCAAAGAGATTGAGGCTTATATCCAGTTTTATGAGTCAGAGGTTGCAAACGAGTCACCGTCACCGGAACTCAAGGGCTTGATCACCTCCTATACGCACAACCGAGAGCACTTCCAGAAGATGATTGCGTCCCTCATACCAATTTTAAGCATGCTTACAAGCGGCACGCTTGGCGATCTTCTCTCTCCGGAAGCAGATCCAGATGATCTGAGGCCAATAACAGATACATCCCGGATCGTGTCTAAGGGAATGGTGGCCTACATAGGTCTGGACTCCCTGGCAGATGCAACGGTCGGAAGTGCCATCGGATCAATCCTGTTGGCTGATTTGGCGGCAGTCGCCGGGGATCGTTACAATTATGGGGTAGGAAATAACCGGGTAAATCTTTTCGTTGATGAGGCGGCCGAGGTACTCAATGCCCCCACCATCCAACTTCTAAACAAGGGACGGGGCGCTGGGTTTTCGCTGACCATTGCCACCCAGACCTTGGCGGATCTGGAGGTGCGCTTGGGCAGTGAAGCCGCGGCGAGACAGGTCCTGGGTAACACAAACAACATGATTGTACTTCGTGTGCTTGATGGACAGACTCAAAAATACATTGCCGAGAATATGCCAAAAACGATTGTGCGCACGATGGAGGCACAATATCGAAGTGGTGCGTCGGTTACGGACCCACATGGGTTTTCTGCTATGTATGGAGAAGGTGTGACAAAAGAGGAAATAGAGATATTTCCACCATCGCTTTTGGGCATGCTCCCAAATCTCCATTATTTGGCAAAGTTTGCGAATGGTCGTTTTGTGAAAGGGCGCCTTCCTATTTTGGAAATAAAGGAATAATACGATGGATAAATCCTTGAAGTTTTTCTTGGAAAAAACAAAAACTATGAACTTTTTCAACGGGATAGATGTTATTTGCCCAAATGTTTTGTCTATATTAGACCGCATCCTGAGCCACATTGGCCAAATTAAGTACGGACAGGATGGTTGTGAAATATTTGAAAAGATACTAAAGAGAACAAAGCTTAAGATAGAAAAAGATTGCAAGATTGATGATTTAGAACTCGAGGTAAGAGCTCAAAGCATACTGTTTATTGTGACAAAGATAATACTTGAAGAGTCTACGCTTATTTATCACTTAAAAGTAAAGGTTGGGAACGAAGAGTGGGATAAAGGCGAAGATTTTGAAGGCTGGAGGGGTAAAAATAGTGGTGAAATGGTGTGTGAATTGGATTTATTGAGAAGTGAAGATAAGCCTGTTTGCACTAAAGAATTGAGATCCATTGCTGATATTGCTCTGTCTCAGCGTGACATAGAGGTAATGGGTGAAAATTATATGAAGCTTTTCAATAGTTAGTGCTGGTGTGTTGATGGGGGTTGGCAATGGGTAAGGAAAAAAGTCAAAAAGGTTATGTATATTACATTTTTATTTTTTTAGCCCTTGAACTCACGTTCGTTGCTTTTCTAGTGCCTAAAGAAACTATTATCTCAACGAGAGATAGCGAACAAATAATGGTTTCGCGTTATCTTGGCGAGGTAACAGAAAAACACATGCAGGACAAAGCAAACGATATATATAGGTCCCTGTTTGTGGAAACAGGAATGCTTCACGCAACCTATGATTATTTTGGAAGTTATTCAGACGATGGAGTTTTCGACGACCGTGGGCTTGGGTGGTGGGTGGAGCAGCGAATCGATGTGGTGTGGCTGACTCTGCACCTTGTTACATACCGAGCCAGCCAGATGTTGATCTGGTTGCCGTATCTGCTGCCTTTTTTTGTGATGGCAATCGTAGATGGAACTCTGCAGCGCGAAATACGGAAGTGGCAATTTTCATTTTCTAGCCCTATGGCCCATAAGGGAGCCTATATGACGATGGTTGGAGCTTTCGCCTTCACCCTCCTGGCCCCTCTCACCCCCTTTGCCATACCTCCAATTATCCCTCCCATACTGTTTGGTGTCGTGTCAGTGGGCGCGTGGGTTTATCTCGCAAATATGCAAAAGAGAATTTAGTCGGCTTGACATACTCCCCACGGATGAATCCGGGGGATTCTGGAATCAGACAGCCACTGCAGGTGCGAGCACCCGTCTTACGTCGCCTAGCCCAATGGAGGA
>SDWK01000562.1 GCA_004195335.1 Shewanella sp. | reverse complement strand
CAGGATGCCAGAGCCGAGGAGCAATAAAGGGCCTTGCCTCAGAAGCGCTAAATTCTCGCTGAGCGATCACATATTTATACTGATTGGTATAAACAGCTGGAGTGGTATTAAGCCCCTGAGCAGGGGCTTTCATATGAGAGTTAATACCTATCGGTATAAATTATTGAGCGGGCTTGAAGCCAGGCGCAACCAGGTGACGCCAGGTAACAATCACCATAAGTAGGCCGGAACCGGCAAACACTGATAACCCCAATGCACCGGATTGCGCATAACCTTCAATAAATGAAGAGCCACACCAGGCGATGCCAAACAAGATATCCAGAATTCCGATCAACAATAGAGGTATCGCATACCATTTAAGTTTAACCACCATGTGGACATACACCATGACGTTGATTGTCAACATACTGATAATGCCCAGACAGAACCATTGTAAAGCTTCCATCACTCTTTCTCCTATGTGTTAACCGGCTGTGCCGATGTTATTTTTCATTGCAGTGTTGGCGCGCATGTCGGCACCAGACTCCCAGAACTTCTCAACCTTACCCGGAATAGGCTCAGCTCCCTGTCCGCCATAGCCAAACGCCGGATGGGCTTCGGCCATAAATGCATGCAGGAATTTGGGCATCATAGGATTAACCGCCATCATCATCCAATGATGCCAGAAATCAGGTTCATTAAAGGTACAGCTGGCGATGCAGTTCAAACAGGAGGTGTCGTTATCGACCCAGAAGTTGAAGCAGCGTTTGGAGTCTGAATGCCATTTACTGACGCCCGAGTGGCTATTCCAGGTATAACCCGGTTCATCACTGAACTCATAGGTAGGCTCAAAGGTGGGTTCATCGTCCTGACTGATGGCACCTGACGGGCAAGAGTCAGCACACTTCTTACAGGTCTTGCAGAACTCACGCACGCCCCAGGTACGTGGCTGATCGTAAGCATCTTCAAAATCGATATCGGTGAAGATCTTACACAGTCTCACTCTGGGTCCGACCCCTGGCATGATACAGGATCCGAGACGTCCCCCTTCTCCCATGCCCGCCAGAATCGCATAAGCCACCGAGTTAGCCAGATCGTTACCCGCACCCACGGCGTGATAACCACAACCACGAATGAATTTCGCCATCTGGCAAGCCATCTTACCCATGTCGCTATATCCGTTACCTGTGGCCCCTTCTGAGGTCCAGGACGGAGCTGTCGCCACGTTGTCATAATCCATAGGGGTAGCAATGACAATCACCGACTTGGGCTTGAATGGGAAATCTTTCTCCCAAGATAGGGTCCGCTCATCTTCCATGTCATAAAGGGGATCGTAGACGAAACGCTTGTCGAATTTAGCGATACCGACACGGACCGCGCCAAACAAGCGTCCGGTGGAACGGATCATGTCTGCGGCTCGTTTCCCGCTTCCCCAATCATATTGTTCTTCTTCTACGTCGGTTTGATCCCAGCTATGTAAGGGAGTGTTTGGCTGACCGAAGGCGGATGCTCGTGATTTTGCAACAACCAGAGGATACCAGGCAGCATGGCCGATAGCCCTGTCGGCCTGACCATATCCGGATTTACTATTATCGAAATGATCGCGGTTCTCGAATGTCTGGATCACATCATTAAAATTGAAGTCTTTCTTCCACAAATGTGAATACTGAACCGAACGCTCGGGATGATCTATTTTCGACAATTTTGGGCTAACCGCATGAGTCAATACCAGGTTACGTTGATCGAAGGGCTTAAAGTTGAGTTCATCGACTTCGATACCCGGCGTATTCGTCGACCCTTCCAGCGCCGCTTTCGACGCGCCTAATGCCACTCCCCCGGTCAACATAGCCGCACCGCCACCTATGACGGTTTTCTTAAAGAAACTACGTCGCGACATGTTCGGCAGATCATCTTGTAGCTCTTGTGAGCTCCGGTTTTCAATTTGGTTTGTCATAATGCTTAATTCTCTTCATGTAACAAGGAGACAAAGTCTCTGTGAACAGGGTCAAACGACTTCGATAAGTTCAAGATCGAAAATCAAGGCCGCATTCCCGGGGATCTTCGGCACCTTACCCACTTGACCATAGGCCAACTCTGCCGGGACATATACTCGCCATTTAGAGCCTGCCGGCATCATCTGTAATACCTCTGTCCAACCGGGAATAACGCTCTGCACCGGAAACTCTACCGGCTCCCCTCTCTCGACGGAGCTGTCGAACACTTCACCGTTGATCAACATGCCATGGTAATGAACGATGACATTATCGACCTGCCCGGCAGTTCGACCCTCACCCATCTCTATGACCTTGTATTGCAGCCCAGAGTCTGTGATAACGACACCAGGCTTAAGGGCGTTTTCAGACATAAACGCCTGACTTCGGCCCGCTGTTTCATCAGCTTCGCGTTGACGAATGGCCGCTGCCAGAGCGGCGATATTTTTAAATGCCGATTCCACTTGCTGATCTGTGATGGGAGCCGCTCTGTCATGGAAACAATCCAACATTCCGGCAAAAACGGTTTCCATCTCCAACCCGTCAAAGTTATGAGTTTGTAGGTGGCGGCCAAACTGCCATCCCAGTCCATAACTGACTTTCTGTTCATCATTCTCGAGCGATAAAGGTTTAGGATCTGTCATGATGATTCGACTCCTTAAATTAGGTAAATGTACTTAAACTGCAGTTGTTAATGTCCGGCAGGTGCATCGGGTAAGGGTAGAATCAACCTTGTTTCAGGCTTCATAAAGCTCTGATGACAGGCATTACAGGCTTGAATAGTGGTTACCACGGCTTTCATACTGGAATGACCATCATGGTTTCGAACCGCTAAACGCAGACCAAGAGTGGCATTTTTAAGCGCCTTAGAGCGGCTTTGAAACTCCTCCTTGCGTTCCAGTAAGTCATCACTGGCCTTACTTTCAGTGAAGGAGTCAGACACAAAGAAAAAATCGTTATATATGATGGATAAACCGGCCAGCGAATCGACACGGTTAAGCATGGTGAAACCATTCCACGGTTTCTTGCCGGTGGCGATGGCACCGGCATCCATCAGGCTTGCCCCCATGAGACGGTGAACGCCTTGACGGGCTTGAATTGCCGCCACAGGATCGGCGTAGGGATCAGGCATTGAATTTGCTTCTGCTGCAACACAAAGTAGGCTTGCAAGTAAGCTTATTGAGAGAACTGTCTTCTGCATTTTTTTAAGTTTCCTATCGACACACTGCCACAGGCAAAGCGAATGAGTCATATAGCACTGAATGAAAATCCAAAACGGGTTAACCTTCGGCCGCTAATTTGGGATAATGACCCGAACTCGCTTACCCAACGATATAAGTACCGACCAGTACATACGTTAAAGGCGATAATACCCCTCAATGTACCACTCGGTACATAAAGAGGTTGTAAAAATGTGACACACGGTCTGAAAATAGACAATTTTTGATTTAGAGCATCAACCACAATTTTTATATGGGTATATCAATGACCGGTAAAGTAACGCGCCAACGTTTCTCTAAGAACCAATGGTTGGAAGCAGGACTAAAAATGCTTTCAAATCATGGTGTTGACAAGCTCAGTATAGGGAGTTTGTCCCGCACCGTCGGCGTCGCCAAGACCAGCTTCTACTGGCACTTTAAAGACAGGCAAGATCTGCTCGATCATATGCTGGAGTACTGGGTCTCTGAATTTAACGCAGTGTTAACGGACAACCCGGATCTGCCACAACTCCCCCCTAAACAGCGACTGCAAACCATTGCAGATACCGTCGCAGGGCAAGATCTGGCCAAATATGAATTGGCCATTCGCGCTTGGGCCAGTCACGACGAAGCAGCAATGGCAGTATTTGAAAATATTCACTCACGCCGAATGGCCGTCATTCAACGAGCATTTGCCGACTCAGGGCTCAATGAGCGTGAACAGGAGAGCCGTGCAGAACTGTTTAACTGTTACCTGAACTGGGGCAAGGTTATGAACAACGACCCCCATGCCTACAGAGTCACGGTTGACAGCCTGATCCCTTTGCTACTTCAAGCTACATCGGTAACAGACAAAGCAGATTAAGGCTAAAATATTAATTCCTGAGCAATTTAGTCAAGTTTTACTTGCCAGAGTTTAAAGAGGCTAATAATATACACCTTAAAGGTATAATTAATTTGCAGCTTTGAGGTGTTTATGAGTGTTACAGAGCAGACTGAGATCTCTTTATCTGAACAGCGTGTCGGTCAACTTGTGGCCGATGACTTTCGCTATGCCCATGTATTTAGTCAATTTGGTATCGATTTTTGTTGTGGTGGAGGGCGAACGCTTGCCGTGGCTTGTGACAAGGCCGGTATATCATTAGCTGAAGTCGAAACGGCACTTAGCAAAATTAACGCTGAAGGCCAAAAAGATGATGCACTCAATCTTATGCCGCTCGGTGAACTCATCGATTACATTGAAGCCAATCATCACGCCTACGTCAGAGAGAAGGCACCGCTGTTAATCGAATACAGCCAGAAGATGGTGCGGGCACATGGCGAGCGTCACGCCGAAATTAAACCTTTTGCAGGCTGGGTCCGCGCATTAGTCGATGATCTTACTCCCCATCTGATGAAGGAGGAGAGGATCCTGTTCCCGGCCATCAGAGCCATGGCCGCTGGCGAAACCGTCGAAGGATGCTTCGGCCATATCGGCAATCCTATCAACGCGATGCAACACGAGCATGACAGTGCGGGTCAGATGCTTGAGAAGCTTCATGAACTGACCAATCACTTCCAACCACCCGAGCATGCATGCACCACATGGCGCGTTTGTTACGCGACACTGGCCGAGTTCGAAGCCGATCTAATGCAGCACATTCACCTTGAGAATAATATCCTCTTCCCTAAGGCATTAGCCCTCTAAACACGCGTGACGACAGAGAACAAAAAGGCCGGCTAATGCCGGCCTTGAAGCTAAATTGCAATCTCTTCCATGGGAGACCACTGAAGTGATGCCTGTTTTTGCTTTATTAGTTGTTCTATCAACTCTCTTATCTTTGGCTCTGCATCGATAAACTTATTCATATTAGCTCCACCACCTCTTGCATCATAGATAGCCTCACCATCAAGACGACCATCGTGAAAGACTTTTATCTCAGCGTACACCATATATAAAGCCAGATCCCAAGCCCAATTAGCAGTATATGTAGCAGTCCATTCACACTGATTACTAGCATCAAGCTCTCTAACTATTCTGTAACCTATCTTTTTCTCTTTTAGGACTGTTTCCATCTCTTTTAAAAAACCCTGTCGAACATCGGGATTTTCTTGAATGCACACAACTGCGGTATTATTTATTTGAATAGGATCAACTCTCTGCTTGATCGAGCAAGCTGTACCCAGAAATATTATTAAAAAAGCGATTACTATTTTTTTCATGACAATCCTTATCTAATTACAAAAACTGTCTCTTATACACATCT
>SDWK01000309.1 GCA_004195335.1 Shewanella sp. | reverse complement strand
ATGCTAAACCTTGATATATTGATGCCTCCACTTACAAACTGATAGGAATTAAACCTATGCGTCACCTCTCTTTTAGCGCTCTACTTCTCGGTCTAAGTCTTACTTGCTCTCAAGTCTTGCAAGCTAAAGAAAATAGTATGGCGCTGCTCGACCAAGCTGTGTGGAGTCAATATAATGAGTTCGCAACCCAAGTCTATTATTACTCTAGTTGGTATGATTTTAACGGTGACGGTATCGATGAAGCCGTGGTGCGAATTGTCGGGCCTGACGCTTGTGGTACTGGTGGTTGTAATATGTATGTCTATCAATGGGACAAACTCAGTTTACGTTATCAAATGATTTCAGAAACGGTAAGAACCAACCAACCTATCTATGCAGCCAGCACGAAAACCAATGGTTGGAATGATTTAATAGTGCTCGAAAGCGGAGGAGGAGGGACAATGAGCTTTATGTTATTAGCATTTGATGGCAACGGTTATCCATTCTCTCCAAGCCGCGGTCAGGCTTTATCCTACCCATTACCAAGTGAGATAGTCCAATCTTCGACTTTACTCATAGATTCCGCTGATTTTTATACCATAGGCAGTAGAAAGATCACTCGCTGAGACACTTGTCAAAAAACTTATAACATCGATTAATAAATGGATAAGGCCAACTCAGCACTCGCTTTGTGGATGGGGGATTAAGCCGGGTAGGCTCAATATTCGACAGCAAGTCTCTAGCTATAATACGGCCATCAAGGTGCAAGTCTATCGCCAGCAGATGATTGTCATCAACACTAGTTCGAAGTGAGTCGCATCAGGCCAAATATGCTGATTTTTTTTACAAATTGTAATTGCGGCTATTAACGACAAAAGGGGCAGGTGAATATTGTTCTGACCCGATTACTCATTACCCAAACTAGTTGTTTATTTACTCAGGTAAGGGTAAGAACAGCTCTTTCGCAATATGATGGACCATCCCTTGAACCTGTTGCTTCAATTTATCCCCCACTAAATTGTGATTACCTGTCTTAAAGGGGGGCTGAGGATCATATTCTAGCAGCAACTCCATGGTCTTGGCGTGCTGCTCTCCCGCGATTTCAGCTATCAAAGTTAAAGCAAAATCCAAACCTGCGGTGATCCCTCCGCCACTGATCCGATTTCGGTCTTTAACGATACGCTGATTGACGTAACTGACACTCTTATAACGCTTGAGGGACTCAGCATAAGCCCAGTGCACCGTTGATTTGTAGCCGTCTAACAAGCCAGTTTCAGCTAGGATAAGGGCGCCAGTGCAAACAGAGGTCACGTACTTAGCCTGCTCTCCTGCGGCGCGCAGAAAACTGATGACTTGCTCATCTTGAATCTGCCCAATCGGATTCCCACCACCCGGAACGATTAACACATCGATCCGTGGACAGTCAGAGAAACCGTAGTTAGGCAACAGAGCAACATTGGCATCACAGGGTAAAGGCTCTGCGTATTTTGCAAAGGTAAAGGTGTTGAACAACTGACTAAGGGCCAACACCTGCAATGGCCCATATGCATCTAACATGGTCATACCGGGGAAAATAAAAATACCGACATTCAGCTTTTCAGGATCTAAACTAGCGACGCTAGGAGAGATTTGCTCTTTTGATTGTGCCATTACACTTGATCCTAAAAGGCTGGTGCAGGAAGCCGCTATCAAGCTGGTTTTAACAAAACTGCGACGATTCATTGATGAGTTCATGGAGTATTCCAATACTGGTTGTTGATGCACTCATATTGGCGACTCCCGCTGTCATTCAACAGGAACAAGATTACAGATAAGTACCAGATGGAACGATTTACCCCAAAGGTTCCATATGGCTGGCTTTACTCCCCTCATAGGTTGCCTAAGCAGTGAGAAACCCTATACTGAGAACTTCCAAGTTCTGTTGTAATGTCATCGATATCTGAGCCCACCTATGTCCGAGCCCACCAAAATCAACCGCAGTCGCAGTCGCATACAGCAGGCCTTAACTGAGTTGCTAAAAGATAAAGACTATTGCGATATAACTGTGGCTGAGTTGATTGAAAAAGCTGATGTTGGGAAAACCACCTTCTACCGTCACTATGAACGTAAGCTAGATGTTTTTCTGGCAATGCACGATTCACTCTTCGAATCACTTTTTCAGGATTTAACCGCTCGAGAGGATTGGTTAAGCTTGACCCCTCGCCCATCAGTTATCACCATGCTAAGCAGAATTAGCGTGCAGAGTAGTTTCCGTCGTTCTATGTCTTATAAGCTAGGTAATGATGCTCCACAAGCTCATCGTCAATTGAAGTGCAATCTAGCAACACTCATCGAACAACGACTGACTTCGGCATTTGATACCGATGATTTCATTATCCCCTTACCCAGCTTGGCCAGCACCCTGGCAGCCGTATATCTGGATTTCATCACCCAGCTTTTCAATAACCTCTTAGCCTCTTCAGTAGAAGAAAAAGCAGTCTCATTACAGCGCTTAACTCAAGCCAATCTAAGAGCGGCTATCGAAGATTAAAGAGAGCAATAAAAAGTTTACTCTGACCCGCTTATTCTCTAACGGCCTAAAACCAGACTAAAGGTAGATACCATGGGGCTTGCAACGCATATTATGCTAAAATTCTCCGACCAGCTTTATGAATGTGCAACAGATCTCATTTGTTTGACTGAGCGTAGTGAAACCCTATCGTGATTAACTAATGAGGATACAAGATATGAGCAAGTTAAATGCCGAAGAGCGCAAAGCCCGAGATAACGAACGTTTTTCACAACGAGTGGATGAGCGCAGGGTAAAGGGCGAAGATGTCGTTGCTTACGCACTTGCCAATAAGAAAGCTTTTAAGTTTCTGACTAAATCAGAGAAACACAGCCTTAAAGAAAGACAAGCCGCCCTTCTCCAAGAAGCGACGCTTAAAGGGCAACAAGAACTTAAGATTAAAGATGAGCAGGAACTAGAAAAGGTTCAAGCGGCATTTACCGAAGAGTAAAACACGATAAACAGCCATAGTTAATTATTATGGCTGGCCCGTACTCAAGGTTCATCGTTCGCTAAAAGGCTCTAGCCCCTTTTGTTATTGTTGTATCTAGAGCCCGAAGGTTCATTTGCAGTCATTTCAACAACCTGACTCAAACCCCACTTATTTTCCGCTCCGAGATTGACTCGCAAGATGATCGGTAGTGATTCAGCTCGATAAGCCCTTGAAGTATGATGCCGTGATAGCGGGCTTTAATTAATTGATAATCCATTGAGGGAGCAAAATAATATGTCACCTCTTCAGCACCTGTTTGCTTAACCGGAATCAAGGTTAACTCGCCCCAAGGTGCTATGTTGCTTGTCTGCTTATCTTGAACATAGAATTGATAAGGCTCTATAGCATCAGAAGCTTGTCTGATTAAGGCAAATTGTTGGCGGCCTTGAAGCAAGTATTGACGCATTTGAATTGCCAAGGTGTCCACATCTCGCAGAGGCATATCGGCTGAGGTATAGCTTGTTATGTCGCCATCAAGATCAACCCGAGACTCACGACCGTTATTGCCAAAAGAAACCTGCATGTCTCTAGCCCGAAATCCGGTCACTTTTTGATGAAATTTATCGGTTATCCACTCATTCGTGGTACTCGACCAAGATAACTCAGCCCGTTGCTGATACTGAGTTCCGATGCCTAAAATACTGGCTTCACTTTTTGACGTAACGACCGCCGCTTTCCCAACCCAAGTCTCCGTTCGGTTCATTGTTCCGGTATGTATACCACTGAGGTAAATATCGTAATTTGAACTGCGGCTGCACTGTTCTTGCACTGGCTCTAGAGATGGCGCTTGTAGATGTGCCTTTATATTGCTTGCGAAGGCATTATTGGTTAATAACAGAAGTGCTAATACTAGAGTTAGTACTAGCGCTAACATTGACACTCGCTCTAACCTACCGCTAGACCTATGGGCTGATAAGCGAGTCGTGATTAGCACAGGAGCACTCATCATCTCAATACGCTCTTAATAGTTTCCATACTAGTCATCATTTCCATGCTAGCCGTAACTAAGCTCAAAAGACTTCATTCACATTAAGGTAAAAGTTAGTTTCGTTCTCACCCACGCCCACATCAAGACGTAAATTGATATTGTCTTTTAATTTAAAACGGAAACCGGTGCCATAAGAGGTTAATAGCTCCTCGGTCAAGTCACTCACGTTTGGTGCTACGCTACCTACCGCGCCCCAAAAGACCATCCCATAACGTTGGAATATGGGTAAACGATACTCAACTTGTCCCATCATCATCTGCTCATCACGATAACGCCCTTTGATAAATCCGCGCATCGCATTAGAACCACCCAGATCGGGTAATAAATTCCAAGGCACATCACCATCGGTAAAATGCCCCTGCACTTGCCATGCGATGAGTCCTGGCGCAGAGCTCAGCATTGATGTTGAGCTCAAGTCGATGTAGTTGGCTAACTCAACATTATAAGTGGAAAACGTAGCGTACTCGCTGTTTTGATAAAGACCCGCATCGATTTGAAATAACCACCCCTTGGTGGCATTTAATCGATAGTCTCGCGAATCATAGATACTGGTCACGACGACGCCCGAGCTAAAGTTGTTTGGTAAAAGATCACCTGAATCCACAGGTAATCCCGTTTCCACCAACTCTAATTTGGTTGCACTGGCGTAAGTAAAATCGGCACCTATGCCTAGAAAATAATTATCCGCAACTTCAGTCATCCAACGTGGGTTGAAACTGTATAACTGCTCTTCAAACTCATGATGATTACTGTCTACATTGCCTTGTTCTATGCCTTGGCCATAATAAACCGCAGCTTCATTATGTAACTCTAACCCCAGTAATAATCGCTGCTTTCCGCCGTTGAAAAAGGTCATATTTTCAACTTCAACACCATAAGAGTTGTTCATCGATACAAATGAGTTCAACACTAACGACGACGGTTGCTCTTCACTCGATGCACCTTCGGTTTTATATAAGCCCACCATCAACAGACCGACACCAAACTTCTTCTCCGGTGTGTAATACGCCGTTGGTAAGTAACTCATATCAATGGCTTTGCTTTCATCAAACTCACCGTCGGCACCAAAAACTGACAAAATGTTATCGACCCAAGTCGGCTCCATGTTCTCAGGGGTTTCAAACAGAGATTCAACAGCGACAGCCAGATTGGGAAAAGCAAACAAGGTTAACAATAAAATCCGTTTCATAAACACTCTAATCAATAATGAAGAATAATGGGTCATAAGGGGCGCGATTTTTAGAAGTACACAACAACCTTTCAAGCAGTCACTGGACTTGCAGAGCGCATTTTAACACTACAAAAATTTTCAACAATTATTTTTTCAGGTTAGCGATTAATCAATTGCAGATGTCTTGACCGAAATAGACTTAGTTACTGGAGAAAAAGCACGCTCTACAATGCGATAGAAGAAAGGTTACTCTGGCTCTGCCCCCACGTTCTTAAAACTAGAAAGCATCATTG
>SDWK01000297.1 GCA_004195335.1 Shewanella sp. | reverse complement strand
GGGCGTGTTCAAGTTTGGTATCAGGGCCTGAGTAAAGAAACTTATCAGCGCTTTGCTCTTTAGCAAACTTTGGGGTGTTGATAAATTTACCCTGATGAACCACTTTTCCTTGATCAAATTCAAAGCGCTGCAACATGCCGTCACCCTCAAATAAATGCTGATAGCGGATGTCTCCTCGCTCATGTTTACCTGGGCCGTTTCGATAGAATACACCTTGTAAATCAGCAGGGATTTTGCCCTCAATCGTCAGTGTTTGTTGTGGGAAATTGTGTTCAATGTTGGCAAATCCAATTAACTCAGGATTACCTGCTAAAGCATCATTAAATAGCTGTTTAACATTGACCGCTTGTTGGGGGGCTGTCGTTGCAAGTGCTGATAATGAACCCGGTAGCAAACTCGTGGCTCCAACAATACCCATTCCCTTTAAAAACTCTCTGCGTTGCATGGCTGACTCCCTCCCTTGAATCAATGGATTAATAGATGACTTCTGTTTTATTGACTAGCAGCGTTTGCTCTTCGGTCACGTTGAATTTAATTTCTTGATAGCTAACCGGACCAAAGTTGGGCTTAGCATTGTTAGAAAAACCGTAACCTTCAGCAGGTAGGCCAAATAGATTAGTGTCTAAAGTCCCGTTATCATTCTCGTCATGAAAGAAACGTAGTGCATATTCACCCTCAGAGACATTGGCAAAAGTGACCACCATCTTTCCCTCAGTGGCTTGCACCATAGTGGCATTCACCGCTTGCTTTAATCGATAGCTCTCTTCGCCCTTAAATAGCTGAATATAGAGCTTACCTTGCGTCCCGACTACACTATCAATTTCAAAATTGATATCGGTCGCTGATACTGAATGTGCAAAGAGTAAGCTGGCTAATAGCGTTGAGGTTCTGGTCAGTTTTGCTATTTTGCTTAATTATTTATCACTGTATTTGCGCGATTTTCAGAGTAGAAAGTCATGTGAATATCCTTATTAGTGTTAGTCAATGGCAGTTTGATTATCGTTTCAAATATCTGGTTAATGTGCACTACACATGGGCATACAATGTCGCCGTTGCGTCGTGTTGAAAAGACGATAGAATGGATACCTGCAAATCAAAAGTGGCTTTACGTAAAGTGAGTCATAAACTTCGTAGAATGTGACTAAAAAGGAATGTGTACCATTGACGAATCGTGAAATACCGCCTAAAAATCAACAGTTAGAGCCCGTGTTTATTGAACCATTGTTTAGTAAACACAAATTGGCCCACGATCTATTAATCGTCGCTGCGGTTGGGGTGTTTATCGGCTTCTTGGGGCCGTTTGGCATGGATGAGCTGCCGGTACTCATGTCTATTTCTTATTGGCTTGTGACCTGTACCTGTGGGTACTTTATCTATACACCAATGATACGCTTGGGCCATTTGTATTTAGCCAAGGTGGTAAAGATAGCTTGGATTCGAGTGGCGTTATCGACACTGATTGCCGGTGCGATGATGAGCGTTGCGGTTCCGCTAATCAGCTGGTTATTTTTTAGTATTCAGATTGAGCTCACCAAGCAGTTTTTTCAGGTGTTCCCAAAGGCGATTGTGATTGGTGGGGTGATGACTTTTTTTAGTCTGGTAAGGGGTTATATTCGGGAGCAAAAGTCCCTGCGCGAAGCATCGAAAAAGGTTATAGAAGTGCATGAAAAGAATACTGATGAAGAGACTAATCTGCAATTTGAGCAGTTTATGCAGCTATTACCCTTAGATAAACGTGGCCAGTTAATGTGCCTTGAAATGTCTGATCACTACTTAAAAGTGCATACCGACAAAGGCCATCATATGTTGTTAATGCGCCTTAAAGATGCAGTGGTGAAACTTGACGGCTTCGCGGGGATGCAAACCCACCGTTCATGGTGGGTCGCCAATGATGCGATAGTCTCTGTGAATAAAGAGAATCGAAAAATGTCGCTAATGCTAACCAATGGTATTGAAGTGCCGGTATCCAGAACGTTTGTTGATGCGGTAAAAGCGGCTAATATTTAGGGTTAAGTGGATTCAGAGGAATAAGTTGGGTCAAAATCAGCTTTCCTCATTCCTCGTTCCTCTTACCTTATCCCTCATTCCAATCAATGCCGCCGCAGGTTACAAGCTCCTCTGTTGGGAGGCGATGATTGTGAGCGTTGATGTCGAACTGGCTTTGTAAATGGATTTACGTAAGACCCACACTGCTGTGGGTCTAGTTTTTTGGGGGAATGGTCGCTCTTTGACATCTAACTCGAGTAATGGATTATCACTTTCATGAGATGCTTTTGGGTCATTTTATCTAGGGGTGGCAGTGCTAATGTCTGCTCTGCTACAGATAATACGCTCACGGAGTAGGTCATAACACCAGTTGTAGACAATCGCGTATACCAAGAAGAAAATGACAACGCCGATGTCCATAATAAATACGGTCCAGAAGTCCAGCTGCAGTACCCACATCATCAAGGGGAGTGTGGCAAAAATCATACCCAACTCAAAACCGAGTCCATGGCCTATACGCATTTTAAATGTACGCTCAATGCGGTTATATCCAAATATACGGTCAAAGCCTATGTTGTAAACGAAATTCCAACACATCGCAATTAATGACAGGCCGACAGCTAAGCCTGTCGCTGACTTTGCTCCAGCATCGGTAAAGACAGTGGCGGCAGTGATCACAAATACTAAGGCAATCGCTTCAAATAATATGCTGTGGAAGATACGTTCTTTCGTGTTCATGCTAAATCTCATTTAGGTTGTTCTGTGGTTCTTGGTTGCTATAATCATCATTTATTACGAAAGAAGATAGTTAGTTACTATCAGGAAAAGTGATATGTATAATTTGGAACAGCTGAGAATGTTCGTCGAGACGGCACAATCAGGGTCATTCTCGGCGTGTGCTCGTCGGTTGGGAAAGGTGCAGTCGGCGGTGAGTCAGGGGATCGCCAACCTTGAGATCGAGCTCAATACAACACTGTTTGATCGTACTAGTCGTAAACCCTCATTAACCCCCCATGGTGAGAGATTATTACCGTTTGCTCAAGCCATTCTGCAACAGACCTATGAGCTTGACTCGGTGACCAACGCGTTAAATTTATCCCATGAAACACAGATAAAAATTGCGGTGGACGATGCGTTACTGCCTGTGACAACGAGCATTCTGAATACCTTTGCAACGCGTTTCCCTGGCACCATCTTGGAGCTTTACGCCGTTTCAACACCCGATGTATTAACCTTGGTGCATACTGGGCGAGCCGATCTAGGATTGATGTTTGCCAATAGTGATTTCCCCCAAGAAGTGGATCTGTGTTACGTCGGTAGCTTGCCGTTTAATGGCGTCGTGAGCCCAGCACATCCACTGGCTAAAATGGATTTAGTCACAGTTGCTGATCTGATCCCACACCGTCAATTGTTGATCCGTGGCCTTGACGGCCAGGCCTTGGCGCATTGCCCTAGTATCTCTTCACATATCTGGTGGGGGAATAGCTTTAATGCCGTTAACACTATGGTAAAAGAAGGGCTGGGATGGAGTTATATTCCAGCTTATATGGCAGAGCAATATGAGCATCAGGGGGACATGGTGCGAATGAATCTAAGCTTTGATCATAAGCCATGGCGAGTGCCGATTGATCGTGTGATGGCAAAACAAAAGGCGAAAGGCCCAGCCTTAATGTGGCTGGCTGATGCCATCATCAATGTGTTGGATGAATAGAAAACAGACAGCAAAGACAGACAGGACTGCCACATCTATCTAGGGATGGCAGTGCTAACTCCTGCTCGGCTAGTATGCTTAACCCCCTGTTTATCCTGAGTGATACGCCAAACTTTACAGTAAGACCATTGACCATTTTCACCATAAGTCAGGTTAATGGTCATGTTCTGTTAGAATGTTGCACATAATAATAACTATATGCACGCATTTGGGATCCATGAAAGAATTTATCATCATCGGCGCTGGTCAGTCTGGACTGGCTATGGCTTACAACTTATCCATGAATAATAAAGACTACTTAATTTTAGATTCCAATGGCCACATTAAGGCGCCTTGGCTAAAGCGCTGGGATTCTTTAAAGTTATTCACCCCCACAGAATACAACCACCTACCAGGTATGCCATTTCCGTTTCCTAAAGGGTATTACCCCAATAAATATGAAGTGGCAGACTACTTAAAAAGTTATGTTGAAAAATTTTCGATGCCGATTGAATTCAATCAAAGAATCACCTCAGTAAAGAAAGTTGATGGTATATTTGAAATAACCAGTGGTACGGCAAGCTATCAAGCCAAACAGCTCATTATTGCCACGGGTCCCTTCCATACGCCCTATACTCCCGCTTGCCATGTTGATATCGCGGACAATATTACTCAATTACACAGTGAAAATTATAAAAGTCCTGCACAGCTGCAAGAGGGTGACTGTTTAGTGGTCGGTGCCGGTGATTCTGGGGTGCAAATTTTATCAGAAATTGCCGATACAGGACGTAAAGTACACTTCTCCGGTACTGACAAAATCACCGCTATCCCACAGTCATTTTTAGGCAAAACCTTGTGGTGGTGGTTCACTAAGATTGGCTTTTTATCGGTTAGCCGTTTTAGCAAAATTGGCAAATGGTTGATCAAGGGAGGGCAGCCCGTTATTGGTACTGACGTGAAGTCACTGCTAGCCAAAGCCAATGTGATTCATATGGGAAGAACATTGTCAGCCGATGAAACCAGTATCAAGTTTCAAAAAGGCAGTATCAGCAGTATCAAAAATGTTATTTGGGCTACAGGGTTCAAACCTAACTTCTTTTGGATTGAAGATATCTCCTTTGATGAAATGAACTACCCGAGCAATTATCGTGGGGTCAGTAAAGACGTCGATGGATTATATTTTATTGGCCTACCTTGGCTATACACCCGAGGTTCCGCCACCCTCGGCGGCGTATGGAAAGATGCCAAATATTTGATGACCCATATTCAAGAAAGCAAATGACGGCAATAACAAAGCCCCCCCAGTTATCAAGTGATCCAGTGATATGTGGGGGCGATATCTGACAAAAGATATCGCTGCCCTATTTGTCCTCGTAAAACTGACAGGACGTCAGTTTAGCTTTCGGAAGGGATTGGTTGTTCTTTGACATCTAACTTGAGCAATGGATTATTGCTTCCACAAGATTTAAATGGATAGCTTATTTGTAGTTTGTTTAGCATAAGCTTAAGTGATTAATTAGCATGAACATTTGCAATCAATGCGGTGGACAGAATATAATCACATCGTTATTGTAGTTAGCTTGAAAAGTAATAAAGCAAGGATGACCCCATAAAACTGTAGATAAAGCAGCAGGTTTATGGTGGAACTCGCATCAGGATGATGAACTGCACTCAAAAGAGCCTTCAAGCCGTATCAAATAGACATCACTAAGATGATTGCTAGAAAATCAGAAGTTGTTAATAATCTTGTTGGTGGTATTGAACATCTAATGGAAGCTAATGATATAGAAACAGTTTATGGT
>SDWK01000687.1 GCA_004195335.1 Shewanella sp. | reverse complement strand
ATTCAGAGCCACTCAGGATTTTCAATTCAAGGCGCATTGATGAGGAAATGGTTATTCCCTTTTAAGTCAATGCAAAGCAGAAGTGGGAAGCCTGAGGGGCTCACGTAGTGCGACTGATGTTTAAAGCAAAGGGCAAAGCTCTTTATGCTGCACAGGATGCTTTCGATATAGAATAACTATTAACTTCAAACATCCTACTTGCCTACAGAGCTTTGAATTCACGCTGAATGGTCAGGTACTTAATGCAATTGGTATTATACCGGCTGGTAATACTGGCAGACCGTAACAAAGGGGGAGGGCGGCAGACTAATGCACCCTACTCCCCCTCTTCCCTGATGTTAAAAACTAAAACCAAAACTAAGGTGAAGCCTAATCTAACGCCTCAAACTCTTTCGTCACACTGGTTGCTCCCTTCTCTTTAGGTCCCTGATATAACCAGCGATATAAGGTCGGTAGCACCAACAAGGTTAAAGCCGTCGAGCTAAACAAGCCGCCGATAATCACGACCGCCAAGGGCTGCTGGATCTCACTTCCCACTCCACTCGAAATAAGAATTGGAATAAGCCCGAGCGCCGAGGTCAATGCCGTCATCAATACCGGACGCAGACGTCCAACCGTTCCCTCATAAACAGAATCATAGAGGCTCTCTCCACTGCCATCCGCTCCTGACAAGTCATTTAATGCCGACTGACGGCGCTGATTAATCGAGTCCACCAGCACCACGCCATTCAATACGGCGACACCAAATAGGGTGATAAAACCGATAGAGCTTGGAACCGACAGGTAGGTACCGCTAATAAACAGCGCCACGACGCCACCAATCAAGGCCAAAGGCACATTGGCCATGATCAAACCGACCTGCTTAATAGAACCAAACGAGAAGTAGAGCAACAGTGCGATTAAGCCAATTGAGATAGGCACAACCAACATCAATTTTTGCTGTGCACGCTGTTGATTCTCATATTGACCACCCACGACGACGGTATAGCCCGCAGGCAGCTTCGCCTGTGGAATAATGGCATAGATATCGTTAACCACTGAGCCCATATCGCGACCCGATACGTTCGCCTGAACCACAACACGACGTTGAACATCATCACGTCTGATATTCGGTGGTGCCATCTCAACTTCGACACTGGCCACCTCGCCTAAACGCACGGTTGCACCGTTAACGCCACTGAGGATCAGATCTCTGAGTGCATCGGGCGCATTTCGATACTGCTCGGCAAGACGCACGTTGATGTCATATCTGGCATTACCATCGATCACCTGACCGGCACTCACGCCACCAACCCCCTGACTAACCAGGCTCATCACGGTATCGACACTGATACCGTAACGGGCAAGCAGATCGCGCTTTGGACGAACCACTAACTGAGCTTCACCACTCACTTGCTCCAATGACACATCTACGGCGCCCGGGATGCTTGATACCAACTCAGTTAGCCTCTCACCACTTGCAGATAGTACATCCAGATCAGGGCCAAAAATCTTAATCGCCAGCTGCGCCTTTACGCCGGATAACAGTTCATCCACTCGCGTCGCGATAGGTTGAGAGAAGGTAAACAGCAGACCCGGATAGACACTGAGTTTGGCTTCCATCAGTTTCTGCAGTTCAACCCGACTCGATGCTGACTGCCACTGTTCGACAGGCTTGAGTCCGATATAGATCTCGATATTATTCACAGGCTCAGGATCGCCCCCCAGCTCTGCCGCACCGATCCGACTCAGCGCATACTCGACCTCAGGGAACTCCAGCAACATCTTTTCAAGCTTAGGCGCCACATCGAGGGAGGTTCCCAGACTAGCGGTCGGTGCTAAGGTGACCCTCAGGTTAATCGTGCCCTCTTCGAGCTCGGGAACAAACTCGGTACCTAATTGAGGCAACAGCGACATACTCAGCACAAACAGGGTAAGCGCGGTGATCACCACAATCTTAGGCCTTGCCATGGTTACTGTTAGCAAGCGGCGATAGCCTTTCTCGATAGGCTTTAATACCGCACTCTCTCTGAGTGTGATGCCACGCTTAAAGAGGAAAACGGCTAAGGCTGGTACTGCAATCAAGGCCACGGCTAAGGCCGAAAGCATGGCTAGAATAATACTCACAGCCATAGGCTGAAACAGCTTACCTTCGACCCCTTCCAGCGCAAACAATGGCGCAAATACCACGATGATAATCGCCGTAGCAAAGAAGATAGGGCTACACACTTCTTTAGCCGCCAACATGACTCGCATGGCGATACCGTGATGATCTTCATCTACATGATGAGGATCGGCCTCACCGTCGGCGCGATCGCGCGCAGCGCCTAAGTGACGTCTATCGGGCTGGGTCAGGTGCTTAAAGATATTCTCAACCATCACCACCGAGCCATCGACTAACATACCGATGGCGACCGCCAGCCCGCCGAGCGACATCAAGTTAGCCGACATGCCGAAATAAGACATCACCATCAAGGCTAAACAGATAGATACCGGTATCGACAGCAGCACCAGCATGGTGGCGCGGATGTTGACCAAAAACAGCGCCAAGATAACCACAATAAACACGAAGGCCATCAAGAGTGCATCGCGGACTGTTGTTACCGCCTGTTCAACCAGATCGGCTTGATCGTAGAAGACCTCAAACGTCACGCCTTCAGGCAGAGCTTGTTCAACTAATGCGGTTCTGGCATTGATATCATCGATAGTCGCCTTAGTGTTTGCGCCCATTCGCTTCAGGATCACCCCCGCAACCACTTCGCCAAGTACCTGTGGCGTGCCGGCTTCATCCCGGCGTGTCATAGTCACGGCGCCTACTCTTATCTCACTGCCGTAATCGACCTTAGCGATATCACCAACCCGAATAGGGGTGCCCGCAAATTCGGTTAACGGGATCAAAGCGATCGCCTTGAGTCCTTCATCGCCGGAAGGCAATAGGCCATAGCCTCGAACAACCAACTGCTCCTGGCCCTGGTCCATAAACCAACCACCGGCATTTCGGTTATTACTTTCCAGTGCCGTGGTGACCTGCTCCATAGAGAGGCCAAAGCTCAGCAACTTATTCGGATCGATCTGCACCTGATACTGACGAACGTCACCACCAAATGAGAGTACATCTGTCACTCCGCCCACAGGCATCATGATGAGCTTAACCAGATAATCATTCAGACTACGAAGCTCGGCAGCATCGATACCAGAGCCTGGCGCAGCTCGCAGGATATACTGAAATATCTGACCTAGTCCTGAGGTGTTAGGACCAATTTCCGGCACACCGATACCATCGGGGATCATCTCTCTCGCCGCTTGCAACTGCTCAAACACCTGCTGACGAGCAAAGTAGATATCGGTGCCTTCGGCGAACACGACGGTCACCAGAGAAAGGCCCGTACGGGAAAGCGAACGCACTTCCGTTACTGCCGGCAGCGCGTACATGGCCGATTCGACCGGATAACTGATCAGCTTTTCAACTTCTTCGGCCGCTAGGCCTTCGGCTTGGGTATTGACCGTAACTTGTACATTGGTCACATCCGGAAAGGCATCCAGATTTAATTTAGGTAACATGGCCACACTGGCAATCGCAATCGCGATCAATGCCAACACCACCAACAGACGGTTACGGATCGCAACCTCAATAAGTCTCTGTAACATACGAGAACCTCTTTTCTTACTCGCTCTCGGAGCGAGTCTTAGTGGTAATTAGTGGTTATGGATATCGAAGCCTGATTTGGCTTGCTCTGAGGCCAGAAAAAATGCCCCGGATACCACAACATTACTGCCTGCCGCCAGCCCACGAACTAAGTTCATGCCGCGCTGACGTTCAACCACTTCCACTTCGACGGCCTCGAAGCCATCCTCATCTTGAATAAACACCTGCCAATCTCCATCGCCACCGCGAGTCAGTGCCGCATCGGGAAGGATCACGCCCCCTTGCACAGCATTGGGAAGATATAACTCAGCAAATTGACCCGCATGTAGGACGTGGCCGGGATTTTCAAGACTCACTAAGATCTGCTCGGTGCGCGTCACGCTATCGAGCTCATGAGAGCGACCGATGATCTTAGCCTCTAAGGTTTTATCACCGACCCGAACCAGGGCCTTACTGCCGATCTTCACGTTCTCAGACTGCTTTGGCGTGACCTGAGCCTCGACCCATAGATGTGATTCATCGGTGAGCTGCATCAGCGCCGTCCCCGCAGCGATAACCTGACCTAGCATGGCAAGATCTTGCTGAACGCGACCCTTGATAGGCGCAAGTAATTGGTAGCTACCGATAGTCTCAGGATTAGACTCTAATGTGCTGATCTGAGAGGGGGTCATCTTCATCGCTTCAAGGGTTGCACGCTTAAGTTCTGCATCGACTTGCGCCTGAAGACGGCGGCTCGCGCTAACTGCACTCTTACCCATACGCTTAACACGACTCCATTCAGCCGCGGCATTGATGTACTCGGCCTGCGCCTGCGCCAAGGCAACACCGCCTAAGGTCAGCAAGGGCTGCCCCTTTTCCACTTCTTGTCCCGGCACGACATGACGCTGCTCAATTCTGACATCAAGCTGAGGTGCCAGAGTCATGGTTCTGTCCCTGTCGACCACTAAGGTCGCCGTTGCCACGGCCTCGAGACTGAACGACTCTTCCGAGAGCTTGGCAACCTCAATCCCTGCCAGCTGTTGCTGCTCTGCGGTTAACTCCAGTGCATGCCCCTCCTCTTCCGCTTCAGCTTCCTCTCCATGCCCGTGTCCATCATCGGCAGTTTCTGCGGTTTTCAATGAGGTATTTTCTAATAAGACATTGTTACGTTTTGTTTTCTCAACAGATTCAGCATCATGATCATGTCCTTCTCCTGCAAATGCCACAGAAGGTAGCGAGATGGCAGCGGCTAAGGTGATAAATAGACCAAAGCCCATGGCTCTGGTGATCGCATTGATATCGAAGCTATTGTTATTTAATTGCTGGTTTTTCATATTCGTTATTCCGTCTGATTACAGTGCTGCAGCCGTATTTGATGCTGAATTCGTTGGCTGATGAGAAACTTGTGCCTGAAGAAATGATTCAAGTTGCCCGCTGGCTCCCATCCACTCCAGCCAGCTCTGATACAGAGCCGTCTCCAGAGTCAGACCGACAAGGTAACTGCTTGAAAGCTGACGCTGACTTTGCAGATAATCACTGGTATTGATGTCACCGGCTCGCCATTGTTGAGCCAATGCCGATGCGGCTTCCTGACCCGAGTTCAGTACCAGTTCACGCCAATCTTGATAGCGTTCGGTGAGTCTGGGCAGACTTAAATGGAACTTCTTCTGCTGCTGAATAAGCACCCTTTCACGTGCCAGATAGGTTTGCTCGGCAACAGTAATGTCCTGGCTGGCCACGGCTAAGGTTTCACTGTAATTATTGCGGATCTGCAAGGGGATTGAGATACCGACCCCAAACTTGTTCTCTTCACCCTCGCGCTCGGCATTTAAACTGATGGTGGGATCGGCTGATGTGTCAGCCTTCACCTGTTGAACCGTCACCTTGGCTAATAGCACTTGCTGATAAGCACTCTTCAAAGCGGGTAATTCCGGATCTACCTGTGTCGATATCTGCGGAAGCGTTAACGCCCCGAGAAATCCGCTAAAGGGCAGTTCGCTATCCCCAAGTAACATCAACATATTGGCATCTGCGGTGATGGAGGCTTGCTCGGCTATGGCGTAATCGGCGGCTTTACTCGCCACATCAAGTTGAATCAATTTAAGTTCTACAGCCGATATTTCACCGACCCGCATCTGTTGCTTGGCGATCTCAAATCGCATCTTAGCCGCTTGCAGTTGCTGCTTTTGAAACGCGACCGCCTTTCGGTTTTGAGCTTGCTCAACCAGACTCAATATTGAATCGGCTAACATCTGACTTCGCTCCAACGAGATATCGGAAAGCATAATTTCAGACTCAAGCTGGGCTTTACGTGTCGCCGCGCCGCGCTTATCCCCCCAATCCAGAGTTTGGCTGATACCGAGCGTATAAGTATCTTCGCTCGCATTCTGGTAATCCAAACCCAGCTCAGGATTATAAACCGCCTGATCGGCCGCCTTAATACTCAGTTGTGCTTGAGCACGTCTCGCCTGTTGAGCCGCTACTTCGGGCAGGGCGTCAAAGCTCTGCATCAGGCTGGGTAGCCAAGACTCAAAGTGGGTTTGGTTAGCACTCTTGTTCACCGATGTACATGGTGTATAAGCCAGAGAAGGGGCTTGTAAGTCTGCTTCTATGGCAGCCTGAGCACTCGCGGCTCCACTTGTTAAATAAGCTAACAGTAGGCTGGCAATTATTGTTTTTTTCATCGCATATCCTATCCCAATCAGCATTGACCGATGTGAGGTTCAAGCCTGCTGAAAACTGAATTCAGAAGCGTGAATACAACACATATACGGAGCTGTTCTTGGGTTAAATCATTATACCAATCCTACTACATATGTGATCTTTCAGCGGGAGTTCAAAGCTCTGTAGGCAAGGCGGATGCTTGAAGCCGATAGTTATTCTATATCGAAAGCATCCAACGCTGCATAAAGGGCTTTGAAACCCGCACTATGTGAGCCATTCAGGCTTTCCACTTCGGCGTTGCATTGACTTAAAAGGGAATAACCATTTCCTCATCAATGCGCCTTGAATTGAAAGGCCTGAATTGCTCTGAACTGATCACCTATTTAGTGAGATTGGTATTATCAGGAGCCGAACAGCGCAGGGCTATCGGATTCCAACTAACTGCTTTAAATGATCTTGTTTCCAGCAATAAGCCAAGGGCTCGTAAGTGGAAACTAAAGGTTATGCGATAGGGGGGCGGTAGTCTGGTAGGGCTTCCGGTGGCAGGTAATAACTACTGATGCTAGTAGGGGCATCGTCCACAGGGGCTAAAGGCGTCGTTGAACTGATAGACATAGCAGTAACGTGACCACCATGACATTGGCAATCGAGGCAAAGATCGAAGGTTTTCGTTTCAGTCTTATTCACAAGGTGTGAATGCTCACTGGCATTACTAGCAACTTCTGAGGCAAAACTGTTATTTGAAGCAAAGCTGTCGAAATCTAACTCGTTTTCGGCAGGACAGGTGCAATCGACACACTGAGCCAAACTGGTGATCTCGGCAGTAAACTGCAGATGAGGGTGATTTTCCGACTCCTCGTCATGACTCCCGAGATGCAACTGATGCGCGCCTAAGTTAGCCCCTGCAAACTGCAGTAGCACAACGGCGATCAACGCAATGGCGATCTTGTGGGTGAATAGACGAAATTGATAGCGCAAAAAACACCTTATAAAAAGAAGACAACTGAAGCTGTTTCAAATCTGACTGCGATTGTATCTTAAAGTTCAGCGCAGACAATATAAACTTAGGATTCAAAATCGAAAGTATTGTCTGCATCACAATCGGTGATAATCAATATTCATCACATATTCAATGCTGAACCTAGCAATTTGAATAGTAAGTGTAATGGCTCCTGTATGAGCCATCAACCGAGTGAGTTATTTAAACACGCAGTGCTTAGCATAATCGGCCGCTTCATTCGCAGACCAATCACCTGAGTCTTTTTCGCTCATCTGCTTACACCACTTGTCGCTGCCAACTTCTGGTGCGCAACCACTTAAGCCTGCCATGAAAAGACCAGCCAGCGCGATAGAGAGAAATTTAGCCGAAGCATTAAGTGATGTTCCATTTTTTGAAAGCATGTGATTTTCCTTAAATTATTATTGCCACCACGACGTTCTGCTATGGCTACTGTAATGAGGCTTAATGTCTGTTAATTACTTACCTAAATTAGTGGCTATCCAATCTCTTGCCAACTCTTTTTCCTCTAATGGATACCAGGCTACCTCACCTTGCATAAAAGGCCCCATTAAACGAACGGCGTTACCGAACCAATCGGGTCCGCCCACCAGGACTAAGCCGTCGAAGTTGGGTAACTGAACCTCACCACTTCCCGTCAGAGACTGTGAGTCCCACCCCTCTAATAACACATCGGCTTCTATATAAAGACAAACCTTACCCGATTGTTCGCGGTAGCGCTCAATCAAAGGCTTAAGGTGTTGTTGATAATCAGAGGTAGACAAACGCCCGCTGGCAAAAAGGCTGATAACACCCTCGGCAACATCTGGGATTTTGCATAACATAGAAAAACTCCGAACAAGGATAAAAGGTATTGCACTTAATTGTGCTTAGCATACCAGAGAACTCGATACTGAATAAACTCAATATTCTGTGAATACCAATCAGTATAAAGATGTGATCGCTCAGCGAGAGTTTAACGTTTCTGAGGCAAGGCAGCGAGTGAAGAGCATAGTTGTTCTACGTTTAAGCTCGTTAACGCAGCATCAGAAGCGCTAAAACTCGCCTTTCAGGAGTGTTTTTGGCTGCCTACTTCCTCGTTGAATAACTTCACAAGGGATCACCATTGCATCATCTATTCGCCTTGAATTAGTTTGCCAAAAATAACTCTGAGTAGCTCACTTTCTTATACTGATTGGTATAAGATACACTCCCCCAAACAACGATGTATTTTGCCATGATAAAAATTTCGAACAGTGTCTCTCTTCAAGAAAATGAGATTGAATGGCAATTTATTCGCTCCAGTGGTGCTGGTGGTCAACATATCAATAAAGTGTCCACAGCAGCTCAAATCATCTTCGATATCAATGCTTCATCCCTGCCGGACTTTTACAAGCAAGCACTGCTTAAGAAAGCGGATCATCGCATCACCAAAAGCGGCAAGGTCATCATTAAGTGTCAGCAGAGCCGCAGTCAGGATTTCAACCGTCAGACAGCGCTAGCCCAATTCATCGAGCTTATCGCCAGCGTAGCTATCATTCAGAAAAGGCGCATAGCCACCAAACCGACAAAAGGCAGCCAACGTAGGCGTGTCGATACAAAAAAACAGAAAGGCGCAACCAAGGCACTCAGACGAAGTAAGTCAGATGATTAAAGTGGCGAGAAACTAGGGCCTAGGTCCTAACACCGATCGTCTTTCCATGCCTCATCTCGCCGCCTTTCTCTACCTCCTCTCGTAGAAATAGTCGCCGAAATTGACGCTAAAAGTCGACAACTCCGCTAACTTCTGTTGAAATCGAATAAGTACAATAATACCAATCGGTAGCGATTACTCACCCATTACTATTTAAAAAGCAAGGATACCTCCATGGGTAACAAGGCAAAGATCTTACTGGTGAACGGACCAAACCTTAATCTGTTAGGTCGCAGAGAGCCTGGACACTATGGTCATCACACCTTAGATCAGATAGTCAAAGAACTGCAGGATGAATCGACAAGTGCAGGCGTTGTCCTCGAGCATATACAATCAAATGCAGAGCATGAGCTCATCGATGCCATTCACGCAACGCAAGCCGACTTTATCATCATTAACCCCGCCGCATTAACTCACACCAGTGTCGCTCTGCGAGATGCCATTCTGGGTGTATCGATTCCCTTTATCGAAGTTCACCTCTCTAATGTGCATGCCCGGGAGCCTTTTCGTCACCATTCCTATTTCTCAGACAAAGCTGTCGGCGTGATCTGCGGCCTTGGGGCACAGGGTTATCAGTTTGCACTTCAATCGGCGATTAGCCGACTCAAGGCTAAATCGGCATAGCATTAATACCACGCTCGTAGCTCGTAGCTCGTAGCTCGTAGCTCGTAGCTCGTAGCTCGTAGCTCGTAATCTAGTGTATTAACGATAAAAATAGAACAAAGGTTATTGGAATAAATATGGATATTCGCAAAATTAAGAAGCTAATCGAGTTAGTGCAGGAGTCGGGTATTGCCGAGCTCGAGATCAAAGAGGGCGAAGAGTCGGTAAGGATCTGCCGTCAGAGCCCGGCATCCCCTTTTCCCACTCAACCCATCTATGTTCCCGCCGGTGTACAGCAAGCTTATGATGAAGTGAGTACTAACCTGACTGCAACTTCAACAGCATCTCAACCAATTCCATCACAGAGCGCTTCATCACCGGACACAAGCAATATTGCAGATGAGTTTGATGAGGCCAACATAGTGATATCCCCTATGGTCGGCACCTTCTACCTGTCGCCGTCACCCGAAGCCGAGCCTCTTTGTCAGGTGGGACAAGTCGTAGAACAGGGCACACCGGTCTGTATCATTGAAGCGATGAAGATGATGAATCAAATTGAGGCACATCGCTCCGGGGTCATTAAAGCCATTCTGGTAGAGAGTGGTGAGGCCGTCGAATTCGATCAAGCCTTGATTATTATTGAAGATGAGTAGAGCGAGTTGCGAGTTGCGAGTTGCGAGTTGCGAGTTGCGAAAAGTGAACCAGCACTAAAGACCCATTGCAAAACCAAGGCTTTCTTTAAAAAAAAGTAGTTAGGAAAAAACCACCGAGACATAGCAGTGAGAAAATCTCATTGAGGGATCGTCATTGATGAAACGGCCAAGTGAGCAACCAATAAAACGCGTGCTTATCGCCAACCGAGGTGAGATAGCACTCAGAATACAGCGTGCCTGCGCCGAGCTGGGTATAGAAACGGTGGCAATTCATTCAACGGCCGATCGTCAGCAATTACATCTGGAATATGCCAACCAAACACTCTGTATCGGGAAAGCACCGGCATTAAACAGTTACCTCAATATTCCCGCTATTATTTCTGCTGCATCACTCTCGAAAGCAGATGCGATACACCCAGGATATGGCTTTCTGTCTGAAAATGCCGACTTTGCCGAACAAGTTGAAAACAGTGGCTTTACTTTTATCGGCCCTACGCCTGAAGTTATTCGTCTCATGGGTGACAAAATTTCAGCCATTGCGGCAATGAAACAAGCCGGGGTGCCTACCGTCCCAGGCTCAGATGGTAGCTTAAGCGATAATCATCAACTCAACTTACAGCTCGCAGAACAGATCGGTTACCCCGTAATCATTAAAGCCACCGCCGGTGGCGGTGGACGGGGAATGAGAGTGGTGAATACTGAATCTAAACTGATCCAGGCTATCGAACTGACCCGAGCCGAGGCCTTGGCGGCATTTGCCAATGACTCGCTGTATATGGAGAAGTATCTTGAAACGCCCCGCCATATTGAAATTCAGGTATTATCCGATGGTCAGGGAAACGCTATCCACTTAGGTGAACGTGACTGCTCGATGCAGCGCAAACATCAAAAGGTCATCGAGGAAGCTCCCGCCTTGGGTATCGATGAGCAAACACGCCATACCATAGGTGAGATCTGCACCAAGGCCTGTATAGCGATAGGTTATCGTGGTGCCGGTACCTTCGAGTTTCTCTATGAAGCCAACCTGTTCTATTTTATTGAGATGAACACACGCATCCAGGTAGAGCATCCCATCACAGAGATGATCACTGGTGTCGATATTATCAAGGCGCAGCTCGAGATAGCCTCTGGTTTACCACTCAAGCTTAAGCAGGAAGATGTTCTCCTAAATGGTCATGCCATCGAGTGTCGTATTAATGCTGAAGATCCCCTTAACTTCATCCCCTCGCCCGGCACAATTACTCAATTTCAAGCACCCGGAGGAATTGGTGTTCGCTGGGACTCTCATCTCTATCAAGGTTACAGCGTCCCTCCCTATTATGATTCCATGATTGGAAAACTGATCACCAGGGGAGAAGACAGAAAGACCGCCATCGCCCGCATGCAAGTGGCTCTGGGAGAGCTGAAAATAGAGGGGATAAAAACCAATATCCCCCTGTTAAAGAAGATACTGGCCGATGAAGGGTTTAGACAAGGTGGCCAGTCGATACACTATCTTGAGAAAGAAGTTCTAGATTTCAGTTCCTAGAACCTAAAACCTTTAGACCTCCCCCAAATACTTAGCCACATCGACCTCGTCTATCTGTTTAGGATCTAGGAACTTGTGAGCATATTCAAGATATATTCCGCTCGAGAGGAAGAGCTTAAATAGATCCATATCCAAGTGATTGTCGAGCGCCATCTTATGCAAAATATTCACGGCAACACTGATGGGTTTAGCCTTCTTATAAGGCCGGTCTGCGGCGGTTAGTGCCTCAAAAATATCTGCGACCACTAAGATACGCTCAGGGATAGATAACTCTTCGGCAGTTAGCTTTCTCGGATAACCGGTTCCCTTCAAGGTTTCATGGTGGGTCGATGCATATCGCGGCACTCTGGCCAGCTCAGGAGGAAAAGGCAAGTTCTCCAGCATCTTTATCGTGCTGGTGACATGCTGATTAATTTTAAACCTATCCTCAGCAGTTAATGTCCCCCTTGAAATAGACAGATTATAGAGCTCGCCAAGATTGTATTGATCTTCAGGGATCTCCATCTTGATACCAAATTTAGGATCAAACTCAACATCATGAATACGTCTAATAATATGCTCAGCCTTATCACTGAGTAACTGCTCAGTCACTGGCAGTGAGCCTCTTCTCTGATCTGAGCCCTGATCTGAGTCCTGTTCACCATTAGACTCATCCCTAAGGTTTAACTCCTCAATAGGCGATAAGCCTAATCGATTGTCAAAATGCCGCAACCAAGTCGTTTTAGCTAGCTGATGCAGACGCTCAACATGCTGCTCATCCATAAACTCACCACCAACATTCGCGCTGGCAATAAATTCAAAATCTTGGGTCAATTGACTCTGCTTAGCGACCAATTCCCGACGCAGCTCAGCTTCATTTTCCGGAGCATGAATTAACTGTTTATAAAACACTATCTCGGCATCGCGCCAGAGCACTTCAAAGCGCATTCTCACCTCATGAATACGATTATATATCGCTTCCAGTTTCGTGCCTTTATCTACAATATATTCTGGGGTGGTTATCTTGCCGCAGTCGTGCAGCCAGGCGGCAATCCTGAACTCGCGGTGCTCATCCTCAGAACTGAAATAGAAATCTTTGAAGGGAGCCGAGTTTGACTTTTCCGCCGCATCGGCCAACATTAATCCCAGTTCGGGTACCCGATTACAATGACCTGCGGTATAGGGCGACTTATCATCGATCGCTTGAGCGATAAGCCTGATAAAGGCCTCCATCAACTCTTTTTGGCTCTCTTCATACTGCTGAATCGACATCGACATATCCAGCATCGAATCGGCCAGCTCTTTGATCTCTTTGATATTGGTATCGACCGTATGAAGATCCTTATAACGCCTATGCTTTATTTTTTCATTTTCTATAGAAAGCAGCTTGATTGGATTAATGATAGGAGCGGAGAACAGCCATGAAATGGGCAATACCAGCAATAAGCAGATACTGGTGATAAAAATTGAGCTTGTCACCTTATCCAGACTGGGCGAAAGTACAGTATCCTCGGGAATGATGACTGCAAAAAAGTCACTGTCTTTACCTTTATCACCCACCTGTGTGACATAAACAAAATGTTCAATCCCCTTAATCGTTCTGGATAAAATCTGGTTATGTTCACTTGGATTATTGGCTATTTCGATAAGCTCAGGGTATGGCACGGCTCCTATGCTTTTTACCTGCTTAACCTTATTTCCATTGCCGAACCATTTCAGTCTCAAGGCGGTTTTCTGTTCCTGTGTGATGTTCGCCATTGCGAGATTGAAAATCTCCACTAACTCCTTGTTCGCATCATTGAGTAGAAAATAAAGCTCGCCAGAATTTTTTGCCAAACTAAGATCTACTGACTCATGATAAGCAAGACCTTCAATAAAGAACTGTTTCGCCGTATAACGTAAAATCACCCCATTATCTAATCCGGCAAACACTTCACCCTTTGCAACGGCTTGTAATACAGCTTTAGTAGAGGCTAACTCCACCACGTTAATGCCGGGATAGTGAGTCTTAATCGCCGCAATAACGAACCAGCCCTCTGGTATAGCGACTGTCTTACCCACTAATTCATCGATATGGGTGAGTTCACTGATCCCCGATGGGGTCACGACGGCTAAAGGCAACTGCAAAAATGGGTCGGTGAAATGCCCCATTTCCTCATTCTCAGCAGTTCTATAGAGCGAGTTAAGCATACCCAACTCCCCCCGCTTAAACCCCTCAACCAGTTCAGTCCAGGCAAAGCCATTGACATAGTCGAACTCGACTCCCGTCATATCGGATATTAAATTAAGCAGATCTATGCTGTACCCTTTCGGCATCCCGGACTTTGAAAAATCGATAGGGGCCCAATCATTCTCATTCGACACCTTAATCACCGAATGCTCGCCGACGATTTTTTGCTGCGCCGCGGTAAGCTTCAATGGTTGAGCCTTAGGAATGGGGTACTGTTCCGGCTCCTTTTGGTTTGAGGCGATCAACTCTCCGCTACGCTTATAGAGGTAAATCTCGCTAAAGGCATCACCGCGCTCATTCCGGTCTTGAGTCTGCAAATAATCCGATACCGAAGAAAGGGCGATATCGACGGCTAACACGACTTCAGATTCGGGTATCTTAATCGAGTAAGTTTCACCCGGTGCCTGCAGGTGGTGAAATAGGTAAGGTTCAGATTTATACACTTCATGCACCTTGGCACTCACATACCAGGGACGCTCATTGGCGTAGTAATCACTGAACTCTGAACGCTGGGCTCTTAGGTTTAATTTATCATCTAAATAGAAGTATTCCCGCTGCCGAACACTCCCTTGGCCCGCGACCAATATATATACCCAACGATCGGTATGGGAAGCTTGAAACTGCTCTCTGGCGCCCGGACTGACCTCCAAATTAATCAATCCATGGTAATCACCATTGGGAAAGCCGATATATATGGCATAGAAAAGCGCATTACTCTCCATGACATCGGCAAATATGGGTTTAGCATCATTATCTAAATTTTCAGCATCGATAAGATTACTGAGACTGGAGAGGAGTTTGGCGGTATTGACCGCTTTTTCATCGACTTGAGTCAAAAAGTCGCTGGTATGGTGCGCGGTGAGGCTATAAATTTTTGAGGCAGACTCGCTGGCCAAGGATTTACTGAAATAATACTGCAAGCCAATTGCAATAGCAGCGGTGAGCACCGTAGCTAAAATAAAGATACTGATAACGGTAAACCGAATAGATATCTGATTCGTTTTGTTGCTCTTAGTCGATTCCATTTTTGCCTCTATATCCTTATAAAACTCACCACGTCAAATCTAACTATTCACAAGTGTTCATCAATATTACAGAGTTAAGAGCCTATCGCTCTGGGTTCATTCATTAAATTAACTCTGGATACGCTATTCAGGTGTTCTATGAGTGTAAAACACAATTCGATATACTGCATCGCCTCGACCCTACCCACTTCGTAACCCACAGCATGAGCGACACGATTGCGAAGCTGACGCAGCTCATTGAACAGCTTGCCTTGCTTGATATTGATCAACTCTTCTTTGATAAGAATACTTTCGATATGCTTATAACGGGTATCGACGGAAAGCTCGATATTCTTACAGCGTGATTTTATCAACATTTCTGCAGCGATATCGACTTCGTCCCACGCTTCGATAACCGCTGAATTCGGCAGGTGATTTGCGGTTGCAATCAAGACTATCTTTCGATCT
>SDWK01000024.1 GCA_004195335.1 Shewanella sp. | reverse complement strand
TAGTAATTTTTCTCGTTTGTTAGTTTAGAGGGCTGACCCTATAATTCATCTCGTTTTCAGGAAGTGTCTGCTTGGCAGATAGAAAACAAGAACTCTTAGTTCCCGTGTCTGACACGTGAATTTATCCCTGGTTCTTATGCTTGACTTCCTTCCTTCAATTTGTTGATTGCAATGCACATTTTGCCGCCCATTTAATTTATTAAGTGGGCTTTTTTTTATCCAAATTTCTTACCTTGTTTTATACCAATTGCATTAAATAATTAACCAATTCAGAGCCCCTCATGATTTTCAATTCAAGGCGCATTGATGAGGAAATGGTTATTCCCTTTTAAGTCAATGCAAAGCAGAAGTGGGAAGCCTGAGGGGCTCACGTAGTGCGAGTTTCAAAGCTCTTTATGCTGCACAGGATGCTTTCGATATAGAATAACTATTAACTTAAATCATCCTACTTGCCTACAGAGTTTTGAATTCTCGCTGAATGGTCAGGTACTTAATGCAATTGGTATTACCCACTCTTGAACCGAACCACTCAGGTATAAAAAAGCCCAACACTCAGGCTGGGCATGGTCAGTTATAGCAGCCGTTAGATAGAACTATCTAAGGTGCTCTTAGTAAACCTATCTACATAGGTTTACTAATCCTAATAACGACTCGCCTGTTTCGAGAACGCTCATCGATGGTAGCATTTGATGCCACATGGTGGCGTTCACCATGACCAACGGTATGAATTCTCTCTTGTGTGATCCCCGCAGACAGGAAGAGATTCTTTACAGAATCGGCTCTTTCTTCGGATACTTTCTGGTTAATTGAACGACCACCGAAACTATCGGTGTAAGCATCGATCAATATCAATTCAACTTCAGGATCGTAGGCGAGGTACTCTTGAATCTTAGTAATTTGCGCCTTGGCGTAGCGCGTCAACTCAGCGCCACCAAATTCATAGGTCAAAACAGTAAACGCAATATCATCAAAACTGTATGGCAACAAGCCAGCTAAACAAGATTTAAACTCACTATATTTGCGGTTGAAGTTAACCGCCGACAGACCGACGGCTATTTTGTTAGAACGGTTATACCAGTCAGCATAATAGAAGGTGGGCTGCATGCCTCTTTCCAACTCGGCTAACATCGACCAGGCCGCATTTCTTGGCACTTCACCACTAAAATACTTCTGGTAACTAAGCTCGGTGATCTCTTTAGATAGAATTCCCGGACGCCATGCAGGAGCCAGACTCATTAACTTAGCCTGTGTCACTTGATCCGGTTTAACCCACATATCTAGACTGAAACTCAGATTATGATTTTTACCTGCGGTACTGGTAAATACAGCTTTGCCATAGGAGGGGATATCATGCTCTAAGCGACAAATAATGGGGGTACTGTCACTGAGCTTCCACTGGGATTGGTCGAGAGAGGCAACATAATGACGCAACTCTGCATTAGCAAAAAAAGGCATACACAGGGTTAACGCCAACAATACTCTAAGCCACATACACTGCACTCTTATAAATTCCATTACTTAAAGCTATCGGCACATATTTCTATACCTTTAGCTCATAATATGAACATTCGAACATGACAGCAATACCCAGTTGCAGCATAATAGCGCCCTGCTAACTATTTGGACATTTTAATGAGCGAAATTTGCGACGCCAATAAATTAAATCACCGCTTTCGAGGCTATTTCCCGGTTGTTATCGATGTAGAGACAGCCGGATTCAATGCCCAAACAGATGCGTTGCTTGAAATTGCCGTCACCATGCTGAAAATGAATGACGAAGGTGTACTGGGGCTAGATAAGACTCTGCATTATCATATCGAACCTTTTGAAGGGGCAAACCTTGAGCCCGAATCGCTCGCATTCAATGGCATCGATCCAAGCAACCCGCTTCGTGGTGCTGTCAGCGAAAAAGAAGCATTCTTAGAGATTTTCAAAGAAGTTAAGAAAGCACAAAAAGCCGTAGGCTGTCACCGCAGTATAATCGTAGCGCATAATGCGGCGTTCGATCATGGTTTTGTTTCAAAGGCTATCGAACGTAACGGGCTAAAAAGAACCCCTTTCCATCCTTTTGCCACCTTCGACACCGCAGCACTTTCAGGTCTTGCTTTAGGTCATACCGTATTAGCTAAGGCCTGCTCTATTGCCGGGATCCCTTTTGATAATAATGAAGCCCACTCGGCCTTGTATGATACCGAACGCACCGCAGAACTATTTTGCTTAATCGTCAACCGTTGGAAGGCATTAGGCGGTTGGCCATTAGCCACGCCCGATGAGTCGACGCTCGAAGCGGACAATGAAGCATAACTGAGTTAACGACAGCGGCACATTAGTGCCGGATCTGATGATGCACATAAAAAAGCCAGTGAACACACTGGCTTTTTATTATTCTACTTATTACTAACCAACTCATATCCACCTATCTCGACTCGATCTTTCCCACAAGCGTGGAGCCCCCATATTCGAACCCTGAATATTGCCATGAGGCGCTTTTTTGACAAGTCTTGCGTATTCATCGGCGTCTAGTTTCAACAAATTCTCATGATCGCCAGACTCAATATAGACAGGTTCAGCGGTTAACAAGCTGTCATCAACCAGCATTGGCATTTGATAAGCACGCCCAATCGCCGGTATCGCCCCTTTTACACAATCAGGAAACAGATCCTTCAGCTTTCGCTCACTGACTAAGTGATAATTTTTACCCATAAGGTTGTCAACCTCAGGTAATGACACCCGCTTATTAGCAGGCAATGAAGCCATCAAGTACTCTCCATCATCATTTTGCAACACCACAGCTTTACTCACCCTAGCTGCGGGTAGATGGGCAGAACGAGACGAATCGAATGATGTTTGGGTACGACGATGTTCTACATGTTCAAAATGCACATGTTCTTTATCTAGGTACTCATTAAGTGTGATTGCAATGGCCATAAAAACCTCCTTCACTATAGAAAGAATAAGCGCCACCGTGGATTTGATCAAGCTTACCCCCCTAATATTCACCAGATTTCGCCAGTCAAAAAAGAGTTGGGATTGAATAAAAAAAGGAGATAAAAAAAGCCAGTTGCTAAATGCAACTGGCTTAATAAAAACTGTCTGATCTTGCTAAGACAATCCTATAATTATTACTCGATAAATATCAAGAAATTATAGTGCGTCAGCATTGTCACTCAGGTAAGAAGCTACGCCTTCTGGGCTAGCGTCCATACCTTTATCGCCCTTCTCCCAACCCGCTGGGCATACATCACCGTGCTCTTCATGGAATTGAAGTGCATCGATCATACGTAGCATCTCATCAACGTTACGGCCTAGTGGAAGATCGTTAACGACCTGATGACGAACCTGACCTTCTTTGTCGATAAGGAACGAGCCACGGAAAGCAACACCCGCTTCAGGATGCTCAACATCATAGGCTTTACAGATTTCATGCTTAACATCAGCAACTAGCGTGTACTGAACAGGACCAATGCCGCCTTCAGCAACAGGCGTGTTACGCCATGCATTGTGTGTGAACTGAGAATCGATAGAAACACCAATCACTTCTACACCACGTTTCTTGAACTCTTCAATACGGTGATCGAATGCAATCAGTTCAGATGGACAAACGAAAGTGAAATCAAGTGGGTAGAAAAACACTACCGTTGGCTTGCCTTGAATTGCTTCGCTAAGGTTAAAGCTATCTACGATTTCGCCATTACCAAGTACAGCTGCAGCAGTGAAATCAGGTGCCGGACGGCCTACTAATACGCTCATTTTATATCTCCATCTATGGATTGAAAAACGTTTTCCGTTTATATCTTATGGCATTATAGGCAGTGTTTAGATGCGCACAAGCGTTTTGGGAGCAATATCACCTTTTTTAAAAAATTATTAATCTTAGCGTATAATAAGTCCCCTTAATGACCTTACAGATATTGATGTTATTTACAGTTAGCTTCTATTTTCCTCACGCAGGTTTAACATAACCGATCTTTTGCCATTTAAATCTGCTCTGCACTGGACAAGCCAGCTCTGGCAGGCAAAAATGGCGCTCAATCTAACGGTAATAAAGAATTTATTGATATGAACGCAGTTGTCATCGCGGTTTGCCTAATGCTGGGTCTTAGTTTAGCCAGGGTAAATGTCGTCATCGCACTCACCATCAGTGCACTAGTTGCAGGTCTTGTTGGAGGCATGGATCTTCAACAAACCGTAGATGCATTCAACACAGGCTTAGGAGGCGGTGCCCAAATAGCATTAAGCTATGCCTTACTCGGTGCCTTTGCCGTTGCACTCTCTCATTCAGGACTCACGACACTGATCTCAAGAAGGGTCATTTCGACACTTGGGAAAAATCACAACTCAACCAATATGAATCGAGTACGTTGGACACTATTGCTCTCCATACTCGCCATGGCCGTGTCTTCGCAAAACCTGCTTCCCATTCATATCGCATTTATTCCGATTTTGATCCCGCCACTACTGCATGTCATGTCGAAACTGAAACTTGATCGTAGGTTGGTTGCTTGTGTACTCACCTTCGGTCTGGTGACCACCTATATGATTCTACCCATAGGTTTTGGTGGCATCTTCTTAAATGATATTTTGTTGGCTAACCTCAACAGTAATAACCTTCATGCGGTGCGAGAACAAATCCCAACCGCAATGATGATCCCGGCACTGGGAATGATCACCGGTCTTTTGATCGCGGTATTTATCTCATACCGTAAGCCACGAGAATATAAAGAGGAGTTGATTTTAGCCGCTGAACCCGAAGAAGGCGTTAATAGCCGCAACATCGCCATTGCCGCCGTAGCGATTGTGTCGACACTCGCAGTACAACTGCTCACAGGTTCAATGATCTTTGGTGCCTTAATTGGTTTTATTATCTTTAGTTTCTCTGGCGCACTCAAACACGTAGCCGATCAAGATGTCTTCAATCAAGGCGTGAGAATGATGGCCAATATCGGCTTTATCATGATCTCTGCTGCGGGCTTTGCCGCTGTAGTAAAAGAGACCGGCGATGTGAGCAGTTTAGTCAGCTCTTTAAGTGAAATTATTGGTGATAATAAGGCGCTCGCCGCTTTCCTCATGCTGCTCGTTGGTCTGCTTATCACCATGGGAATTGGTTCATCATTTTCGACTATTCCAATTATTGCGACCATCTATGTCCCGTTAGCCATCAGTTTCGGTTTCTCGGTAACGGCAACCATCGCATTAGTCGGCACTGCGGCAGCGCTTGGAGATGCGGGCTCACCAGCTTCAGACTCGACCCTAGGACCAACGGCAGGCTTAAATGCCGATGGACAGCACGATCACATCAGAGACAGTGTGATCCCAACATTCATCCACTACAACATACCTTTGTTGGTGTTTGGTTGGATTGCGGCGATGGTGCTTTAAGTTAAGGTTCTAGGTTCTAGGTTCTAGGTTCTAGGTTCTAGGTTCTAGGTTCTAGGTTCTAGGTTCTAGGTTCTAGGTTCTAGGTTCTAGGTTCTAGCAAAAATGAAAAATAAAAAAGGAGCC
>SDWK01000020.1 GCA_004195335.1 Shewanella sp. | reverse complement strand
CCAAAAAACACGCTGAGTAGATCACTTTCTTATACTGATTGGTATAAGTTAAAGGAAGTTGAATAATTTTTTCTTTTTCTGCGGTCTATTTTAAATATCAAAGGGCTAAAGGCCAAGGTTCACTGACTTAAAATAGGCAAAAGGAAGAAATATGAGATTTGTGAAAAGTGTACTGCTCTTCATTTTATTCACTGGGACACTTCAAGCGGCAGATGCCGTCAAGTTAGCGCCGGATTTTAGCTTATCAGATCCAGAGGGAAGGCTGCATACCTTAGCTGAATATAAAGGTAAGCCTCTTATCATTCATTTTTGGGCCACCTGGTGCCCCTATTGCAAGAAACTGCAGCCAGGCCTGGATCAGTTGGCGCAGGACTATCAAGACACAGATCTACAAGTGTTAGGGATAAGCTTTAATGAGGATGAGGGCGCTTTGCCTGCTGAAACCTTGAAATCGCGCGGGATCCATTTCTCGACGCTTATTTATGGTGAGCCAGCCGCTAGAGATTACGGCGTATTGGGAACCCCAACCACTTTGTTTATCAATCGGACCGGGGAGATTGTCTGGACGACGAATATCTCAGACCCGAATCATCCTAATTTAAAAGCGGCGACTGAGTATATTTTAAAGAATTAGCAGTCGTCGGTGAGGGCTGGATACATATGGTCGGATATATAACCGCTATTTTCTATGTGACACTTGAAGGTACCATTTTTTATGTCAGGTACTTTGTCTTTAAGTTTCATCGGGACGATAGCAAACTTAGTAAACTTAGCGAAAATATAGTCATCTGATGATAGACCCATCACTGTGCGGTAGTTGTCTTCGATAACAGGGAAGCCACCGTACTCCAATGGATAGCCTTCGAGTACATAAAGACGTGTGCCGGAGACATCTATGAAGTAGTGACCTATTTTAGAATCCCAATTCGGGTGTCCGTTGCAATCACTGCTACAATCTCCTTTATCGGCAATACCTGCAATCTGTGCCTTAGCGTGAACAAGCTGGTTCATCGAGGCGATAGACCCCGCGACACCTTTTAAGCTGGATGTCTGAGCGTCGCTCGAGAGAGAGAGAAACTTAGGGGCTGCGATGACACTTAATATTCCCAGAATAATGATCACTATGACCAATTCAATCAGGGTAAAACCTTGCTGTCGTTTATTTGAGCTCACAATCAGATATTTCATATTACCAATAATGGGCGAAATATACTGAAATCCAACTGACCAAACAAGTAAAGTTGAGACTATTTAACGAATAAAACATCAATACTTTCAGCGTGTAAATGGCTTGCGGTTACTTTGTGTTCGTTTGGTTTTCGGGTGGTAACAGCTTGGTGTGATGGTGGTGTTTATTTGTTTTAGATGTGTTGATATTATATCTTTCTGATCAATTATTTTACTCTTGATTGTGATTTTAGCCATCACGCGATGTAACCCTTTGATACACATGTGTGATTCTAAGGTGCGAGATGCGGCTTGAGTTAGACTGAGCTAAAACAAAAAAAATGGCGTGACTCATAGGTTAACGAATGAGCTACGCCATTGGTATGGTATTAGATTAGAACCGCATCTCAGACACTTCTGTTGGGATAATAAGTTTACCGGATTGGCCTATCTTTAAGGTGTTAGAATTTCATCTCTGGTACATGTTCCGGGACGATAAGCTTACCGGCTGTCTTAGCCACTATCTCTTCAACACTAACCCCTGGTGCCCGCTCTAAAAGGTGGAACGCGCCGTCTTTAATTTCCATGAAAGCCAAGTCGGTTAATACGCGCTTAATGCAACCAAAGCCCGTTAGCGGCAGCTCGCATTTAGGCAGCAGTTTCGAGTTGCCTTTTTTATCTGCATGCATCATGGTGACGATAATATTGTCAGCCCCCGCCACTAAGTCCATGGCGCCGCCCATCCCTTTAATGAGTTTGCCCGGGATCATCCATGACGCGATAGAGCCTTGCTCGTCAACTTCGAAGGCGCCCAGTACGGTGAGGTCCACGTGACCGCCGCGGATCATTGCGAAGCTTTCTGCCGATGAGAAAAATGATGCGCCATCAACAGCGGTGACGGTCTGCTTGCCTGCGTTAATCAGATCCGCATCTATGGTCTCTTCGGTGGGGAACTCTCCCATGCCCAGTAGGCCATTTTCTGATTGCAGCATGACTTCTATCCCTTGGGGGATATAGTTCGCCACTAAGGTGGGAATGCCTATGCCAAGGTTGACGTAGTAACCATCTTTCAGCTCTTGGGCTACACGTTGTGCGAGTTGTTCTCTAGTTAGTGCCATGATGTTTCCCTCCCTTTTATAGAATTACCGGCGTGGCTCTAACGGTACGTTGTTCGATGCGTTTCTCGAACGTGCCTTGGATCACGCGATTGACATAGATCCCCGGTGTGTGGATATGATCCGGGTCTAATTCTCCGGGCTCGACGATGTGCTCTGCCTCAACCACAGTGATTTTACCTGCCGTAGCCATCATCGGATTAAAGTTTGCTGCGGTTTTACGGAAGACTAAGTTGCCCATGGTATCGGCTTTCCAGGCGCGTACTAAGGCGAAGTCGGCGGTCAAGGCGGGCTCGAGCACGTAGTGACGCCCATCGATTTCACGGGTCTCTTTGCCATCGGCAATGGGCGTGCCATAGCCTGTTGCGGTAAAGAAGGCCGGGATCCCCGCGCCGCCAGCACGGATTTTTTCTGCCAGAGTCCCTTGAGGAGTCAAAATAACCTTTAATAGGCCCGATAGCATCTGCTGCTCAAAGGTGGCATTTTCGCCGACATAAGAAGCGATCATGGTATCGATTTGACGTGTTTTAAGCAGCAATCCAAGACCGAAATCATCGACACCGGCATTATTCGATATCGCGGTTAAACCAGTAACACCAGACTTTACCATCTGAGCGATCAGGCCTTCTGGAATACCACAAAGACCAAATCCACCGACCATGACGGTCATGTCATTACTTAAGCCTTTAAGGGCCTCTTCATAACTGCCAACAACTTTATTGAGTCCTGCCATTATTCTTGTCTCCTTATTTGCTCATCGCTCGAGCGACCTTTGAGCCGGTTGTTCTTCCCAGTATTTGACTGATCCTGTTTCCAGCATTAACTAATGAATTGAGATCGATTCCGGTATCAATTCCCAGTCCGTGCAGCATATAGACGAGATCTTCGGTGGCTAAGTTACCCGATGCGCCTTTGGCGTAGGGGCAGCCGCCGAGGCCAGCAACCGATGAGTCGATAACACTCACTCCTGTCTCTAAACAGGCCAGAATGTTGGCCAGTGCCTGTCCGTAAGTATCATGAAAGTGTAGTGCAAGCTTGTCGACGGGAACCTTGCTGCTCACCGCTTCAACCATTTTACGGGCATTATGTGGTGTGCCAATGCCGATGGTGTCACCGAGTGAAATCTCATAACAACCCATCTTGTAAAGGATTTCAGACACTCGGGCGACTTCGCTCGAGGCGATATCTCCTTCATAAGGACAACCAAGTACACAGGATACATAGCCTCTTACAGGAACGTTTGCAGCCTGAGCCTGCTCTACTACAGGGATAAAGCGCTCTATCGACTCCTCGATGGAGCAATTGATGTTACGTTGACTGAAGCTTTGAGAGGCTGCACCGAAAATGGCAACTTCGTCGGCGCCCGCGGCAAGGGCAAGTTCCAGCCCTTTCAAGTTAGGGGTCAGGGCGCTGTAAGTTACGGTGCTGTTTCGGTTGATGTTTTTCAACACCTCTCCCGAGTCGGCCATCTGCGGTACCCATTTGGGAGAGACAAAGCTCGCGGCTTCGATACGCTTGATGCCTGCTTTGGCTAAATCTTCTATTAAGATTATCTTGTCTTGCGTGCTGACACTCTTTTCGTTCTGTAACCCGTCACGGGCACCAACCTCGAAAATACTGACCTTATTTGGAAACATCTCAGGCCTCACTTTTTTCAGTTGGTGCTTCATTGGCTGTGACTTCAACCAATAGGCTACCGTCGGTAACCATTTCTCCCGGGTCGAAGAAGAAAGCTGAGACCACACCGTCGAATGGAGCTTCAATTGTGTACTCCATTTTCATCGCCTCCATCACCATCAGGCCTTGTCCTGCAACCACAGTGTCACCATTTGCTACTAAGTGGGTGACGATCGTGCCGTTCATTGGCGCCTTTAGTTTATCTTCTAAACACTCTTGCTCTTCATCTAACTCGGTTTGAATCGCGCGGAAGTGATAACTGGTTGAGTCGATAAATAGGGTGAAGTCATCATTAATCTGGCTGACGGGAACCTTGATTTTGTGACCACTGCTTTTTTGTGTTTCGTTATCAAGGCCATGGGTCTGGTTTGAGATCTCTGCGTGCAGCATCTCACCCCTTAATTCGCCTTTTAATACTAAATGGCTGCCGTTGAGCTCGAGTTGATAGAGAGATTGCTCACCCACTAAGGTTTCTGTGATCACTAAGTGTTGAATGTCGTGGTTATCATCGAGTAGCGCAACATGGTGCAGACTCGCGCTGTTGAGCCTAAATCCACTAGCCGTGCCCCAGGGAGAATAAGGGTCTTGGCTATTCACGGCACAAGCTTTGGCTTCGACCTTACGGGCGCAAAGTTGATACAGTGCTGCCAAGGCTAACGCCGTTTGCTCATCATTCGATGCCACGCCTATCAGGGAACTGGCGTAACGGTCGATAAAGTCGGTGCAGAAATTGGCATCGCAGAAGGCTTTGTGCTCGACGATATTGGCTAAAAACTCAATGTTGTGCTTCAGGCCACTGATTTGATAAGACTCTAATGAATGCACTAAACGTTGCAAGGCGCGTGGGCGTGATTCATCCCAAACGATAAGTTTAGAGATCATAGGGTCGTAGAAGTTACTGATCACATCATTTTCACGAATGCCCGAGTCGATGCGCACATGTTTGCTCTGCTCTGGCTCGCGCAGGAAATTGAGTTTACCGCTGGCGGGCAGGAAGTCATTTTGGGGATCTTCGGCATAGATACGAACTTCAAAGGAGTGGCCATGAATGCGCACCTCTTCTTGAGTGAGCGGCAATTCACACCCACTGGCGACCATCAGTTGCCATTTCACCAAATCTTGTCCTGTGACCATCTCAGTGACCGGGTGTTCTACTTGAAGGCGAGTGTTCATCTCCATGAAGTAGAAGCTGCCATCGGTATCGAGCAGAAACTCGACGGTTCCAGCGCCTTGATAGTCAATAGCTTGTGCTGCCGCCACGGCGGCTTCGCCCATCTTAACTCTGAGTTCATCACTCAGGTTTGGCGCTGGCGCCTCTTCGACCACTTTCTGATGGCGACGCTGTATAGAGCAGTCTCGGTCGGACAGGTAGATACAGTTGCCATAATTATCGGCGAACACCTGCACTTCAACATGGCGGGGTTGACGCAGATAACGTTCCATTAAAAGTTTGTCGTTACCGAAAGAGGAGATGGCTTCTCGGCGAGCTGAGTGGATGGCCTCGAGAACTTCATCGCGACTTTCGACGATCCGCATCCCTTTACC
>SDWK01000014.1 GCA_004195335.1 Shewanella sp. | reverse complement strand
ATTATATTATCACTAAAATACGCGCCGTTTGCCTGAGACTCTATAAAACAAGATCCTTATACGTTATTTATAAACGAGACACTTTCAGGTAAGCCACAATATTTATCCAACATACCACTGAGGGTAACAGATGGCAGGCGACAACAACTATAGTTTAGGGCCGGTTCCACAATCGGCACGTAAAGGTATTCTCTCTCTCACCATGGTGATGCTGGGATTAACCTTCTTTTCGGCAAGCATGTGGACAGGAGGCACATTAGGGACCGGACTCTCCTTTAATGATTTTATTCTCGCGGTTCTCATCGGTAATTTAATTCTCGGCATTTATACTTCATTTCTTGGTTACATCGGCGCTCAAACTGGTCTCTCAACCCACCTCCTCGCTCGTTACTCCTTCGGTTTAAAAGGCTCCTGGCTTCCCTCTCTTGTTCTTGGCGGCACACAAGTTGGTTGGTTCGGTGTTGGGGTCGCCATGTTTGCCATCCCGGTGCATAAAGCGACAGGCATAGACACTAACCTCCTCATTATTATCTCAGGTCTGCTTATGACCGCCACCGTTTACTTTGGCATTGCCGCCATCATGATCCTTTCCGCCATTGCCGTCCCCGCTATCACCCTGTTCGGCGGTTACTCGGTACTGCAAGCCGTTGACACTATGGGAGGAGTCGATGGGCTCATGACATTCACACCGGATAAGCCGATGGAATTTTCCACAGCGCTGGTGTTAGTGGTTGGCTCATTTATCTCCGCAGGCACACTGACCGCCGATTTTGTGCGCTTCGGCAAGAAGCCCATGAATGCGGTGTTTGTCACCATGTTCGCCTTTTTCATCGGTAACTCTTTGATGTTTATCTTTGGCGCGGCAGGTGCAGCGGCAACAGGACAGTCCGATATATCTGAGGTGATGATAGCCCAGGGGTTATTGATCCCCGCCATTATCATACTGGGGTTAAATATCTGGACCACCAATGACAATGCCCTGTATGCATCGGGATTAGGATTTTCCAACATCACCGGATTACCGAGCAGATACCTCTCTGTCGCCAATGGCATAATTGGCACACTTTGCGCGCTTTGGTTATATAATAACTTCGTCGGTTGGCTCACCTTCCTGTCCGCCGCCATACCGCCAATCGGTGGCATTATCATTGCGGATTTCCTGAGAAACCGCGATAAGTACAAAGACTTTGCCAACGCTCAATTCGAAACCGTTAATTGGGCCGCGATTTCGGGTGTCGCAATAGGGATTATGGCCGGCCATCTGTTACCCGGCATAGTCCCTATCAATGCCGTCGTCGCAGGCGCGGTAAGTTACCTGTTTTTAGACTCAATGCTAAAATATAAGACAAACAACAGCTCAATAAAATCAACTGATAACACTGCGCCAAATGCATAAGGAAAATACGATGCCAGCTTCAAATATGCTGATCAAAAACGTTAGGCTTCAAGGCAAGGATGGTCTGCATCAGATCCTGATTGAAGAGGGAAAATTTAAACGCATAGCTGTGATGACTGAAACCTTAACTCTCAGCGAATCGGCCGCCACAGAAAATTTAGATGGTGAAGGCGGCTTAGCTATCGCCCCTTTCTGTGAGCCTCATGTTCACTTAGATACCACCCAAACCGCAGGTGAGCCAAGTTGGAACATATCAGGCACCCTATTTGAAGGCATTGAGCGTTGGAGCGAACGTAAGTCACTGCTCTCTATCGAAGATGTAAAATCCCGTGCGAAGCAGACGCTTAAATGGCAGATAGCCAACGGTATTCAACATGTTAGAACCCATGTCGATGTATCTGATCCTACCCTTATCGCCCTGAAAGCCATGTTAGAGGTGAAGGAGGAGATGAAGCAGTGGGTCGATATTCAAATCGTCGCCTTCCCACAAGAGGGGATCTTATCTTATCCCAATGGCAAAGAGTTGCTCGAAGAGGCGGTAAAGCTTGGAGCCGATGTCATTGGCGCGATCCCCCATTTCGAGTTCACCCGTGAATATGGTATCGAATCGCTACACTATGTGTTTGAACTGGCCCGTAAATATGACAGGCTCATCGATGTCCACTGTGACGAGATAGATGATGAGCAGTCACGTTTCGTCGAGACTGTCGCCGCCCTGGCCCATAAATTTGATATGGGTGAACGTGTAACGGCGAGTCACACCACGGCCATGCACTCCTATAATGGCGCCTATGCGTCTCGCCTGTTCCGCCTGCTTAAGATGTCAGGGATAAATTTTGTGGCCAACCCTCTGGTTAACATTCATCTTCAGGGACGTTTCGATGACTATCCTAAACGCCGTGGCATCACCCGGGTGAAAGAGATGTTAGCCGCAGATATTAATGTCTGCTTCGGCCATGATGATATCTTCGATCCTTGGTATCCACTTGGTACGGCTAACATGCTACAGGTACTGCATATGGGCCTGCATGTGTGTCAGATCATGGGATACGATCAGATAAACGACTCCCTGGCCCTTATCAGCAGCAAGTCGGCGCGCACCCTGAATATTCAGAGCCAATATGGCATCGAGCTGGGTAAACCCGGTAGCCTGCTCGTTCTCCCCGCAGACAATGGTTTCGATGCCGTTCGCCGTCAGGTGCCGGTGCGTTTCTCAATACGTCACGGCAGAGTCTTGGCTCAGACACAAATCGCGACCACACAGATACATTTATCAGAAACCGAAGCGGTTACCTTTCGTCGTTAATTGGTAATAAGTTTTGACGCCAAAGTAATGTTCCGGAACGTATACCCAAGCCACTTGGAAATGCAGGATTCAGTGGGAATTTAATGCGCTTTAGGCAAGACATTGATTGTAGGTAATGGTTTTTCCCTTGGCAAAATCAATGACGCAGAATAAAGCCCATTAAAGCCCATCGTAGAAGGCTTTACCCAAGCCTACTACGATGGGCATTATCTTAAAATGGGGTCATCATTCCTACACCAATGCGCCTAGAATTGAACTCGCGCAAAGCCTCTGAAACGAGTATTTTCAGGTCGTTTGGGTGTATAAAAGGACAAGGTGCGATATTCTCGATATCGGCCTTGTCCTGTTTGTTTCTAGATTATTTCGATAACCTTTCTCATCGATCGATTATCACCACCTATCCTAGCCAGAAGCTGTGATGAATAGGCAGTTACGAGTAGCTCGTAACGAATGAGATTAGCTCACTTTCTGCAATTTGGTTTCTTCACGATGATAGTGTCTCAACGCGTGCTCTTTCTGTCTTGGCTCACTGAAACTCGTGACCTTCTTGAGGTAGCCTATCACCCGTGTAGCCCAATCGATATCTTGGCTGTGGCAGGCACTGCAGGCGTATAAGGTTCGTTTGTCGATGTGATTGCAGCTGTTGCAGATGGTCACCTTCACATTCGTCGTCCAGTAGTTACACCCCGTCTTTGCCGCTATCTGATATATCTTGAAGTACTGCTCAGGATCGGGGTTTTCGTCCAGGTTCAGGTGCAGCGCCGAACCACCATCCAGAAACTGTGTCAGCTCTTTACCATGAAGCACAAACTTATCCACCAGATTTATCGATTCATCTTCTACCGGGTAGAAATAGGAGTTGTAGCAGTCACGATTGACCTTGAGTCCGGCTTTTCTGTCCCATTTAGCGTTCTTGACCCCTAAGTTCTCGGCTGGCACAAATTCGGTATTAAACTTATAGCCCCAGCGTTTAGTCGCATCCTTATTGGCCTGGTAAATGATCTTAAGATGACGCGCTACGAATGCCTTATAGTCGCTGTTATTACCCGCCACGATACCTTGGGACTCTGCGGCCTCGACCATACCGTTAATGCCTATGGTTAAAAACTGCTTATCGAGATGAATAAAGCCGGCATCGTACACAGGGAGCATGTTACACGCCTGGTAGTGATCCATCAGCTTTCGGTAAGCCACCTGATACAGTTGAATCTTTTCAATTTCAGCGCGAAGATCTTTACCCTGCTGGATAACCCTACTCAAATTTAGCGTAATAACATTGATAGAGCCCGTGGCGACCCCGCCGGCCCCTAAGGTATAGGAGAAGCTGTTATCGGCGATTTCGTTACGTAAACGACAGCAGGACGCCAGCGAGTCTGCATTGTCTGACATATAGACGAAGAAGCTATTTCCTTTCGACATCTGGTCACTGCAGAACTTTGCAAATTCAACATCCGCCACCTTGCCTTGGTGGGTCAACATAGCAGCAGTAACCACAGGGTAAGTCAGCAAGGCCTTCTCTCGCTCTTTGCCAAACCAGTCCATGAAGAAGTGCTGCAGTTTGTTGATTGATGTCCAGTTGGGCGCATCGCCATCCGGGAACACGAAGTTCTCAAACATGGCATTGAGGAAATTTTCCGAGAACAGAGTAATGTTCCAGAAAACAGACTGATAGCCCCGTGCAGCGGCGGGTTGATTCAAGCTATAGACCACGTGTTGCAGGTGCGCTTCAATCTTGTCTTTGGCGATAACGGTGTAATCATCACCATAATCCTTACGGGCAAAATGGTCGAAGTAGGTTAAAAATTCAACCGTCGCAACCGCGCCGGCAAATTGTGCACTGACGGCAAATACTAAGTTAATAAAACAACCACAGAAAGATTCCAGATGCTGAGGCGCTAGCGACTCACCACCAAGTTTAGTCAGTCCATCGAGCAACATCGGATAGAGAGACAGGCTCACACAATAGGGTTTTAAAGAACTTTCATCGTGAGCATAGATCAAGTGCTCATTAATGCTAGCCTCATACTCCTCGGCCAGAGATGAATCGAATAAGGTTGCGATCTGGCGCTTCATCAAACGCCGATTTACCGCAATATTGATATCCTTATTCAGCTCGGTCTCGAGAGTCGCCAAATTTTTACTGCTGACATTGGCGTTGGCATCATACTTAGACCCATCTGCGGCATTAGAGGCATCGATGTAATCTTGTATAAATTGCACTTTCTCTTCGATGAGGGCCGAGGGTATGTTTTCCATTATTTGATATCCTTAATCGTTAATGAATTTATAATTTATTATTTTATTTTGAGCTAAATCGTAAAACTTCTGGTTTGTGTCAGGGCTATCTAGCCCGCCAAGACGTTGATCGAACTCACCGGTTTTGAGGTAATCCAGTTGAGCGTGGATCTCCCGTGCGACCTGCTCTCGTCCTGTGTATAAACAGGTTTTAAATCCCATCGTCTTAGCGAGTGTCAGATACTCACTTAACGGCTTGGGCTGCCACTCTCCACCAAAAAATAATATACAGCTGACAAAGCCGCGATATTGATTGAGATAACTTCTGTAACGCTCCACACTCAGTGGGTCGCCATACGCTTCATTCCAAAGCTCGGTCGAGTGGCAAGCTTTACAGCCGACATCACAACCGGTAATGCTAAACAGCAATGAAATCTCACCGGGTACCTCTTGCATGACAACTTGAGCGGGTAAGGAATTAAACATGCTAACAACCATATATAGTGCTTATAATTAAAATATACACAAGATATGGTATTTGTGAACATACAAAATGGACAACCCTTGATAC
>SDWK01000840.1 GCA_004195335.1 Shewanella sp. | reverse complement strand
GTTACCATGAATCGCACCGACGTATTAAAGGCCATCAATAAGTATATGCAGCAATGCTACCTAGCTCCGGCCTAGACTTTTATCACTAAGCATCACCTGCTCGCAGCACCTTGTGAGGCGCACTCATTCGAACTCACTCACCCATTGTTATCCATTACTTTATCACTCTTCAGATTATCGGTTTTTCTGACTCTGGAGCATCTGGTTCGAGCACATTTTGATATACCAAGCTAAGCTAGATGAGAGATAAGGAAGAGTCATACTTTTAATTTTCTCTTATGGTCATAATGATTGATGCTTGGATGCACCACATTGTATTAATTCAAAAGTCTCCTACAAAAGGACTGCAAAGTAGTCGATTTTTAAGGATTATGATGAATAAACTTCATATTTCCCTACTTATAATGGTTAATCTGCTAATGCCTTTAGAGGGCGCTGGGCTTAAGTTTGTCACTCATGACTTTCCTCCTTTTAGTTTTAGGAATGGTGAGACCTTATCGGGAGCCGCTATCGATATTGTTCGACAAACATGCAGTGAAATACAGATCGAGTGTTCTATCGAGCTGTTACCCTGGAAACGAGCACAATTTAAAGTCAGACGGGATCATGCGCAAGCGATGATGGTGATCGGATGGAATAATACACGAGCTCAGTGGCTAACGTTTTCACCGCCAATGTTAAAAACTCAATATGGTTTCTTTACCAATATATCCAACCCACTAAATTATCAGTCACTTTCAGATATTGCCGGAGTTAAAGTCGGGGTGCTTGAATCTTCTAACACCTCTAAACGCCTCAAAAAAATCCGCCAGCAGATGATCGAGTTGAAACTTGAACCTATCAGTATTCAGGAGATCCATGACAATAATCTGGTTTTTAAGATGCTGGATAATGAAGGACGAAACATAGAGATGATCTATTCCAATAGAGATGTAGGAAATACTGTGATTGCTCAGCATAATCTGCACAATGTTCGTTATGCAGGATCGAATGAGGAGTTATATTACTATATCGGCTTTGGTCGCAAGTATGCTGACAAGGAGTTGGTAGAACGCTTTAACCACAGTTTTAAAAAATTACAAAGAAGCGGTGTTATTCAAAAGATTTTGGCTGAATATCATCTGGAAACGATTGAATCCGATTAATCTGATCACCAAAACAGACAGATTTTTTCTGATTTAACTGCAAATATCCAACCCATTGGCACGATTGAGTTTGGCAATGACCCGATGTTTACAATATAAATAGCAAAGGGATCCGTTATTTGAACTTATTCGCCTAAATTTTCCATACCAATAGCCGCTGTTCCTTGTTAGGATCCCTTTTTTGAACCTGGTAATGGGATCTGGACTTGAGTTCGCAACAACACCCCCTTTCGAATACTTATCTAAAACAGTGCTATCAAGCCGATGCATCTCGAATAAGACGCCACCTTTACAGGCTCAATAAAGAAGCTGACTCAGATAAGAAACGTCTCACTCTCGAGAAGCTTGAAGCGCAAGCGGTTGAAGCCTTTGAGAAGGTAGAGCGGCGACGTCAAGGGCGTCCAGAAATTACCTATCCGGAAAGCTTACCTATCTCGCAAAAGCGTGAGGAGATAGCCAGAGCAATTGCGGGTCACCAAGTTGTTATTATTGCTGGTGAAACGGGATCGGGTAAAACGACTCAGTTACCAAAAATCTGTTTGGAACTGGGCTTGGGTTGCCGTGGCTTGATTGGACATACTCAGCCAAGACGATTGGCGGCGCGGAGTGTTGCCAGTCGAGTGGCCGATGAACTCAATAGCCCATTGGGTGAAGTCGTTGGCTTTAAAGTGCGATTCGCCGATGCTATCAACAATGATTCCTATATCAAATTGATGACAGACGGCATCTTGTTAGCTGAACTCACCAACGATAAGCTGCTCGAACAGTACGATACCATCATCATAGATGAAGCCCACGAGAGAAGTCTCAACATCGACTTCATCTTAGGCTATCTGAAAAACGTCCTTAAAAAACGACCAGATCTTAAGGTGATCATCACCTCGGCAACGATCGATCTCGATAAATTCTCTAAGCATTTCGATGATGCACCCGTTATTGAGGTCTCGGGCAGAACCTTTCCGGTGGAGACGCGCTATCGCTCTTTAGTTCGAGATGAAGGAGAAGATTTCGATGTGACGGAAGGCATATTCGAAGCCGTGGATGAACTGGTTAAAGAGGGGCCCGGTGACATTCTGATCTTTATGAATGGTGAACGAGAGATCCGTGATGTCGCCGATCAACTCAATCGCCGCCAGTATCGTGATACCGAAATATTGCCGCTTTATGCCCGCCTCTCCTATGGCGAGCAATCTAAAGTGTTTAAGAGTCATATTGGACGTCGAATCGTACTGGCAACCAACGTGGCGGAAACCTCGTTGACGGTACCGGGGATCCGTTATGTGATTGACCCAGGTACTGCTCGTATCAGCCGCTACAGTTATCGGACTAAGGTTCAGCGTCTGCCGATTGAACCTATCTCACAAGCCAGTGCAAATCAACGTCAAGGACGCTGTGGTCGTGTTGCTGCTGGTATTTGTATCCGTTTATTTTCTGAAGATGATTTTAATGGCAGACCCGAATTTACCGACCCAGAAATTTTGCGTACCAACTTAGCCTCCGTTATCCTCAAAATGCTGGCAATTGGTCTTGGCGATATAGAAGCGTTCCCATTTCTTCAGCCACCTGATCAGCGTTATATCCGTGATGGATTCTTACTGCTCGAGGAACTCCAAGCCGTATCCAACAGCAAGGGACGTGTCGCATTAACCGCATTAGGTAAACAACTGGCCAGTATCCCCGTTGACCCGCGACTCGCGCGTATGGTTATTCAGGCCAATCAAAATGGCTGTCTGCATGAGGCCTTGGTGATCACTTCGGCGCTGTCGATTCAAGATCCTCGCGAGCGTCCGATGGATAAGAAACAGGCGGCAGATGAGGCTCACAAGAAGCACAGTGACAAAGATTCAGATTTTGTCTCGTTTGTTAACCTGTGGGATCACCTAAAGTCTCTTCAAAAAGAGTACTCCTCTAACCAGTTTGCGAAGCAGTGCAAGAAAGAGTTTCTCGCCTATATGCGAGTCCGTGAGTGGCAAGACCTTTATGCTCAACTCAGGCAGGCCGTGCATGATCTGAAGTGGCGCCTCAATACTGAACCTACCGATTATGAATTGTTGCATAAATCCTTGCTGACCGGCTTGCTGAGTCATGTCGGCTTTAAAGACAAAGACAATGAATATTTAGGGGCGCGTAACAGTAAGTTCTTCGTGTTTCCAGGCTCGCCTTTGGCGAAGAAAGGACCGAAATGGATCATGGCGGCCGAACTGACCGAAACGTCACGCTTGTTTGCCCGTTGTTGCGCCAAAATTGAACCGGAATGGATCGAGCCGTTAGCCGGACATCTGGTTAAGAAAAATTATTTAGAACCTCATTTTGAAGCTAAGCAGGGCAGTGTAGTCGCACTTGAAAATCAAGTCTTGTACGGCCTCACCATTGTTAACCGTCGTAAAACTCAATATGGACCGATAAATGCGGTGGAAGCCCGTGAGATTTTCATCCGTAGTGCCTTAGCCGACGGCGAATTGAAAACGAACGAAGCCTTCTTTATCAAGAACCGAAACTTGTTGAAAGAGGTCGAAACCCTCGAACATAAATCACGTCGCCGTGACATCTTAGTCGATGAACAGGTCTTGGTGGATTTCTATGAGCCTAGGATCCCGGAAGGGATTTATAACGCGCCTAAATTCTTTAGCTGGTGGAAGACTGAGCGTAAGCAACATCCAGACTTATTGGATTTTGAACGCGAGCAGTTGATGCAACGAGGAGATAGTCATGTCTCCGCCTTGGATTTTCCGGACTTCTGGCATCAAGGCAACCTTAAGCTATCGGTGAGTTATCACTTTGAGCCTTCGGCTGAAGATGATGGTGTCGCAGTGCATATTCCTGTCGCACTACTCAATCAAATTGATGACGTTGACTTCGATTGGCTGGTACCTGGGCTAAGAGAAGAGAAGTGCGTGGCAATGATCCGATCCTTGCCGAAAAATCTCAGACGTAATTTTGTTCCTGCACCTGATTATGCCCATGCCTGTATGCAAGCGATGAAGCCATTTGAGATGAGCTTTATCGATGCCATGTGTAAACAGCTGCTACGGATGAGTGGCGTTAGAGTGAGCCCAGATGATTTTGACCTGAGTCAATTGAGCAAACATCTGCTGATTAACTTTAGGGTCGAGGATGACACGGATAAATTGGTGGCCCAGTCTCGAAATATCGAGCAGTTAAAAGGCAGCTTACAAGGTCATGTGACTCAGGCTATTCGCAGCGTTGCTGATTCTGGTATCGAGAAATCTGATTTGATCGCGTGGTCTTTTGGCAATTTGCCACAACAGTTCACCCAGAAGAAGGGTAATTTCGAGGTCAAAGCGTTTCCTGCGCTGGTCGATGACAGAGAAAGTGTGTCAATCAAGTTGTTCGATGATGAGAATGAAGCGATTCGGGCACACCGTGCCGGCCTGCAACGACTCTTGCTGATCAACATTCCCTCACCGGTTAAACATCTGCAAAAAACCTTGCCCAATAAGGCGAAGTTGGCGATGTACTTCAATCCATTTGGACAGGTACAGATCTTAATTGACGATATTTTATCCGCTGCGGTACAAGAGTTGCTCGACAAAAAAGGGGTCGATGTTAGATCGCCAGAGAGTTTTGAGCAGGCTAAAGATTGGGTAAGGCAAGAGCTTAACCCTACCGCGGCCAACCTTGCGCTGAAAGTCGAAGAGATATTGACGCTTTATCAGAAGATTAAGAAGCGATTGAAGGGCAAAATAAGTCTGGATATCGCTTTTGCCATGAGTGACATTCAGACTCAGTTGGACAAACTGGTATTTAAGGGGTTTGTTGAGGAGTGTGGATGGCAGCGTCTGCCGGACATGGTACGTTACCTTAAGGCTATCGATAACCGATTGGATAAATTGCCAGTCGATCCGAGTCGTGATCGTCTTCACATGCACAGTATCAATAATGTTCAAAAGGAGCTCGAAATGCAACTCGCTAAGCTCCCAAGATCGGTAGCAACCCCTGAGCCCCTGCTCGATGCGCGTTGGATGATCGAGGAGTACCGTGTCTCCTGTTTTGCTCAGGTACTCGGCACGGCTTATCCTATCTCTGAAAAGCGAGTGTTGAACCGAATTAAAGAGGCATAAATATCCTCATCTAAGCGGTAATAAACGCGTCTGGCAAGCGGCTATCTTCTTTAAAAAAGCGCAGAGAATCCCTCTGCGCTTGTTTGTTTCTTCAAGGCGATTCCGGCTCTGTTGTTTATCAAAAAATTCATTTTGATTATTTCTCGATCGTTTCAGTCATTACAGCCACCAATCTAAGCTCAGCCTAAGTGCTGAGTGCTTGATTTTCATACGCTCTTTTTGCAAGCCATATATCCTGTCTCTTATACACATCT
>SDWK01000027.1:1235-2124 GCA_004195335.1 Shewanella sp. | reverse complement strand
CAATCCACTACACCTTCTAATGGAGCAACCAAAATCCCTTCGGTAATGACCGCTAATCCCGCACAGACACCATGATAAATAGCCATTCCAATGTCTATGTCTGTTTTTGTGGATTTTGCACAGGACAACGGTCAGCCTGAATATCTGTTTGAGGTTGTTGAAGAGTTTCAGAGGAAAGGCAAGAAGCGCACCGCTACTTATCTGTCTATGGTGGCTACCGATATGCTTAATAACCAATATGCGAATGGAATGAATGCTAACACTGGAAGTGTTATCACTGCCTCAATGCAAGCGTCGGCTCTATATGAAACTGGTTTGAAGCTATACCAGCAATTTCAACAGACCCGGGATGGACGGATCGGCAGGAGAGCATATGCTGCAATGCTGAACTCATGTCAGATGAACTATCAAGAAGGGTGCGAAGCAGTGCGTATTATGCAGTCACAAGGCTTTCGGTGAGTGTTTGGTCCATTGGTGCTGTGATTAATGTGGGGTTATTGATTTCTCAATTACGGAGGTAGGGTGTGGCTTTAGTGAGTTGTCCAGAGTGTGGAAAGCAGGTGTCTGATAAGGCAGAAGCTTGTCCTGGTTGTGGGTTCCCTCTTCAGGAAATGGCAGATGAGATAAGTTCTTGTCCTGAATGTGGTGTGGGGGTGGCCAAGCTAGAACCGTCCTGCCTTGAGTGTGGTTACCCTATGGATATTGCTATTGATGTCTGTGCAGGGCTAGACCGAGGAACTTGTAAGTCTGGAGTGCTTGTCTCTGTCCCGCTGGCTGAAGAATTGGCTGCAGATGTTTTTGTTGAGAGCGTTGAGGCAATCAAGCATGTTGATCGAGAGGAGTTGGCATCAAAGATCTCACAACTTTGGAAAGAGGATGAAACGAAGGC
>SDWK01000027.1:0-1228 GCA_004195335.1 Shewanella sp. | reverse complement strand
ACTAATAAAAGAGCACAGTGATGTAATGTTTTCAAAAATTTGTTATCAGCAATTGACTGATATGAGAAATGGTCACTCTGGAGGGATATTCAAGGGGTTAGCTGATGACGAGATTCGTGAAAGGCTTGATCGTAAATCTATTAACCTTACGGAGGAAGCACTTGCTGTTTTTTTCTCGCAAGCGCTTGACAGGGGTATCCTCCCTAGGAAGTTTCTTAAGAACGAAACAAGCAATGCGTTAGCCATAAACAGTTCTGGCTTGGGTGATGGGTTTAAAACTAAAAATTGTTCCTCATGCAATAAGCCACTATCAACAGCGGTAAGGGCATGTAACTTCTGCGATGAGGTCAATGAAAATTTCAAGGTTACAGATTTCAATACTTTTGAGAAGTTACCAAATGTATGTCGTCAGTGTGGTTATGAGGCCCAGGTCTATGCACATAAAATTTGCTGTCCTGGGTGTGAAATAAGTAAGCCGTTAAAGGGTAGAGAAATATTAGCCAAGACGGCATCAGTCAATGAAAAAACAAGCAGAGTAGGCCAGACAGTCCCAAGCTCAAATCCAGCTCCAACACAAAGCCCAAGTCCTCAGCATACGCAAAGTGATTTTGCTTCAGCGGATTTAAGCAGCTCCCTTATTGTGACAGGATATATCTCTTCGGTTTTAGCGTGGTTTGTCTTGTGGCCAGTTTTCGGAACTGTTGGTGTAGTAATCGGTGGGTTGAATTTGCAAAGAGGAGACAAGGGGCATGGTATCGCTCAGATTTCTATCTCTGCGCTTGCCATGGTTGTGTCGTTGCTTTTCTTAGGGACTATAGTTGGATTCATGATGCAGTAGTATTGGTTTTTGATGATGGGTGTTATAGCTGGTAGTGATGGAGCTGTTTCTATGGTGAAAACATGGTTGTTTGCAGTGTGTCTAATTGTTCTGTCTGGATCAGTATGTTTTGCTTCTAGCGTTGACGAGTTACTGAGAAGGGCATCAAAGGGAGACCCACATGCTCAACATGCCTTGGGTGTGAAGTTGTTGAGGGGGCAGGGGATAGAGCAGAGTACTAGTGATGCGTTGCTTTGCTTTCTGGATGCTGCTGAGTCTGGACGGAGAGACGTTTTAGAGAAAATAGATTCGTCTATGTCTGAATTGGTTTCTGGTAGTTCAATGTTGTATTGGGAAGGCTTTCAAAATGTTGGACATATCTATTCAAAGATCTGTCTCTTATACACATCT